>LFSY01000070.1:0-3117 GCA_001512865.1 Rikenellaceae bacterium DTU002
TTACTATTACCGGGGTGCTTTCATGGACCTTGTCCGCGCCATTGACTTTGTTTGTTCAAGGCCCGAGGCGGATACGGCACGGATCGCCGCCGAGGGCGGCAGCCAGGGAGGGGCCTTCACCATGGCCGCCTGTGCCCTGGATGACCGGATAGCCGTAGCAGCACCTACCATCCCCTTCCTGAGCGATTACCGGGATTATTTTCGCATTGTGGACTGGCCCAGGAGCGATATTGATGCCTATATGAGAGAACACCCTCAGGCCCAATGGGAAGATATATACAGGGTCCTGAGTTATTTTGATATAAAGAACCTGGCCCCCCGCATAAAAACACCCACCATCATGGGTGTGGGTCTGCAGGACGAAACATGTCCTCCGCACACGAATTTTGCCGGATACAACCTGATCGGCGCACCCAAGGATTACAGGATATATCAGCACAACGGGCACAATACGCCGGCTGAATGGCAGGATGTCCGCATGGATTTTTTCAAAAAACATCTAAATCTGGAATAAAATGATCAGGAAAACATTCATGGCAGGAATGCTCCTGCTTGCTTTAGCCCTGTCCGGCTGCATCACACGCGAAGGAAAAGACAGTTTTGTACGTGTGGAGAACGGGCAATTTATACGCAACGGGAAACCCTACCGTTTCATAGGGTTCAATTTCTGGTACGCCGGTTTGCTGGCCTCTGAAGGCACCGGAGGTGACAGGGACAGGCTGCATAGGGAACTGGATTATCTCAAATCCGCGGGGGTGGACAACCTGCGGATCATGGTGGGTGCAGACGGACCTGAAAACAGGGCCAAGGTGCGCCCCAGCCTGCAGACAGAACCCGGCGTGTACAACGATACGCTGCTCAGGGGGCTGGATTACCTGCTTACTGAGCTCGGCAAAAGGGATATGTTGGCCGTGTTGTTTTTCAACAATACCTGGGAATGGACCGGAGGTTATTCACAATACCTGGAATGGGCGGGTTACGGCAAAGCCCCTGTCCCCGTCATCGACGGGTGGCCGGCATTCCAGGAATATGTAGGCCAATACCTGGGATGTGAAACATGTGACACGTTATTCAGGAATCATGTGAAAAACATAATCACCCGGGTTAACAGCATTTCAGGTGTACCCTATATTGAAGAGCCGGCCATTATGTCCTGGCAGATCGCCAACGAACCCAGGCCTATGGGTGCGGACAACAAGGCATTGTACGAGACATTCATTTTGTCTACTGCCGAATACATTAAATCCCTGGATCCCAATCATATGGTATCGGTGGGATCGGAAGGATCATTCGGCAGCGAAAACGACATGGACCTCTACCGCCGTGTCCACCAAACAGAATACATAGACTATCTGACCTGCCACATCTGGCCCAAGAACTGGATGTGGATAGACCACACCGACATTCCCGGATCGGTTGAACGTGCCACCTTGCTGGCAGACCAATACCTGGATGAACACATTGCGCTGGCAGAAGCCCTGAACAAACCCATAGTCCTCTCTGAGTTCGGTTTTCCCAGGGACAACCACCGGTACGACAGGGAAGATCCGGTAACGGCCAGAAACGAATTCTACACCCATATTTTCAACCGTTTAACTTTGTCTGCGAAAGACTCGGGACATTTTGCCGGATGCAACATGTGGGCCTGGGGTGGTTTTGCACGTCCAGTCAATATTTTCTGGCAACCGGGAGATGATTACTGCGGCGATCCCGCCCAGGAAGAACAAGGCCTCAACTCGGTCTTTGCCGAGGACGATACGGTGCCCATGATCCAACGCTTTGTCACCATGCTGCATTAAAAAAATGAAATGATAATGAGAAAAACGATTCAATACCTGACCCTCTTCCTGCTCCTGATGACGGACCCGGTACCTGCCGGTGCACAGAAATTCGGGAACATGGCACCTGCCCCTCCCATGGGCTGGAACTCATGGAACCGTTTTGGCTGTGACGTGAACGAAAAAATGCTGAAAGAAACGGCTGACATGCTCGTAGAAACAGGCATGCGGGATGCCGGGTACACATACCTGGTGATAGATGACTGCTGGCACGGAGAAAGGGACTCCCTCGGATTCATTCAGGAACATCCGGACCTGTTCCCTGCCGGGATGAAAGACCTGGCAGACTACATCCATGCACGGGGCCTGAAATTCGGCATATATTCTTCTGCCGGATTCAAGACATGTGCGGGAAGACCTGCCAGCCGGGGACATGAATACCAGGATGCCCTGGCATACGCGTCGTGGGATGTGGATTACCTCAAGTATGACTGGTGCGGGACCGAAGGCCTGAATGCGTTCGGAGCGTACCTGACCATGAGGGATGCCCTGTACAAGGCCGGAAGACCTGTGGTTTTCAGCTTGTGTGAATGGGGCAACAACCAACCGTGGCTCTGGGGTGCGCAGATGGGACATCTTTGGCGCACCACGGGTGATATCTGTGCCATTTTCGACGGATTTGAAGATCACGGCACTTATAAGAACCTGGGTGTATTGCAGATACTTGATCTGCAGGACACACTCCGCGCCTACGCGGGCCCGGACGGATGGAACGATCCCGATATGCTCCAGGTGGGCAACGGGATGACTGTGGCAGAAGACAGGGCACACTTCACCATGTGGTGCATGCTCTCTGCTCCCCTGATGGCTGGCAACGACCTTCGAAGCATGAGCCCGCAAACCATTGAGATACTGATGAACCGGGAAGCTATTGCCATAGACCAGGATCCGTTGGGTATACAAGGATTTCCTTTTAAAAAAGAAGGGGATCTCCACACCTGGCTGAAACCTTTGTCGGAAGGAAAGTGGGCCGTATGCTTCCTGAACCGCGGCACACAGGATGTTTCGCTCAGCATTGACTGGAAACATTTTACCGTTGAAGATGAACTCAGCGGACAGCAACTGGACACTCAGAAAAAAGCATATACCGTAAGGGATATTTGGGCAAAGAAAGACCTGGGAACTACAGGCAGCACAGGATTGACCACCCTGCTCCCGGGACACGATGTCTTTTGCGTTGTTCTCACTCCGGCTAAGGTTTTATAGGTATGGAAAAGATCACGTTCAGGGAAAAACTGGGGTACGGATTCGGAGACATGGCTTCCAGCATGTTCTGGAA
>LFSY01000070.1:3237-22536 GCA_001512865.1 Rikenellaceae bacterium DTU002
TATCTTTTGTGGGGAGGCATTCCTTTCGCCCTCATAGGCATCATGACGTTTTTCACACCCGACTGGGGTGAAAATGCCAAACTTGCCTATGCCTATGTTACATACACCCTGATGATGATGATCTATACGGTGGTGAACGTTCCTTATGCTTCGCTTCTGGGAGTGATGTCACCACATCCCAGGGACAGGAATACCCTTTCGTCTTACCGGATGTTCTTTGCCTACGTGGGCAGTTTCATCACCTTTATGATCCTGCAACCCCTTGTGGATGCCTTCAGCAGCGGAAGTTCACGTGGGGATCAGATTTCCACCGAGCCCGGGGCCTGGACCGCCGCTGTTGCCGTGATCGGGCTCCTGTGCGCTTTGCTGTTTTTCCTGTGCTTCCGTTGGACAAAGGAACGTGTAAAAGCAGCGGATGAAACCAGGAACAAAGCTTCTGTCGGGACGGATCTGAAACGTCTCTTTACCAACAGGCCCTGGTGGATATTGCTGGCCTCGGGAATTTCGGCGTTGTTGTTCAATTCCATCCGTGACGGCGTGGCCTTGTTTTATTTTACCGATTATGTTACCTCGACGTTCAGAACGGCAGCTTTCGGCTGGACAGTGGGCACAATTTATCTTCTGGTGGGACAGGCCTCCAATATGATCGGAGTCGCCCTGGCTGCACCGGTAGCCAATAGAATCGGCAAAAAGAAAACGTACCTGGGAGCTATGATTCTGGCTGCCTTGCTGAGTTGTTTCTTCTTCATGCTCAAGCCGGACCAAATCATGCTGATCATGATATTCCAGGTGGTGATCAGTGCCTGTGCCGGCATCATATTCCCGTTGCTCTGGAGCATGTATGCCGATATAGTGGATTACCAGGAACTGAAAACAGGCCGAAGGGCCACCGGACTGATACTCAGTTCCTCTTCCATGTCCCAGAAATTCGGATGGGCCGTAGGCGGTGCCATTACAGGCTGGCTGCTGGCCGCGTTCGGCTACGATGCCGACCTGGCCGTTCAAAGTCAAAACGCCGTACACGGAGTACGCCTGATGATGAGTTTTCTACCGGCAATTGGTTGTATACTGGCCGTCATTGCCATTGCTTTATACCCGCTCGGAGAGAAAAAAGTGCTGGAAATTACGGCACAACTGAATGAAAAGAGGGATTTGTATGGAAAATCATAACGTATTGGAGACTTTAGGGGAAGAACTGCACCATGAGCTTACCCGAAACATCCTTCCCTACTGGATACAACTCCGTGACCGGAAGTACGGTGGGTATTACGGCCGGGTAACCGGAAAAGAAGAGCTGATTAAGGAGGCTCCCAAAGGGGCCGTGCTGCAATCCCGGATCTTGTGGACATTTTCCGCAGCAGCCAGGGTCCTGAGGGATACACAGTACCTTCCCCACGCCACGTACGCAAAGGACTTTCTCCTGGAAAAAATGTACGACAGGGAATACGGGGGTGTGTTCTGGAGTGTGGATCACAAAGGGAACCTTGCCGATCCCAGAAAACAGTTTTATGCACAGGGCTTTGCCATATACGGATTGAGTGAGTACCACAGGGCTACGGCAGATCCCGCAGCCCTGGAAAAGGCCGTAGCACTGTTCCTTGACATTGAGAACCACTCATACGACAAAATTTACGGGGGATACCTGGAAGCCGCTTCCAGGAACTGGAGCGAGATCAGGGACAATCGCCTCTCTTCAAAGGATGCGAACGAGAAGAAATCCATGAACACGCACCTGCATATACTGGAACCGTACACCAATCTGTTCCGGGTATGGAAGGACTCCCGCCTGGAGCAGGCCCTGGCAAACCTTATTGAAGTGTTCCTCGACAAGATCATTGATCCCCGAACCCACCACCTGTCTCTTTTCTTTGACGAGGAATACCATGTCAGGGGATCCGGGCTGTCCTACGGCCACGATATTGAAGCCTCCTGGCTGCTGATGGAAGCGGCCAGGGAACTTGCCGATTACAAACCGGGAGTATACGGCCCCTTGCTGAGCAGGGTCACGGATCAGAGCAGGGATGTCGCCTATGCCGCCCTGAAAGGGCTTCAACCCGACGGCAGTCTGATCTGCGAAGTGGACTCGAGCGGCCGTATAGACAAAACCCGTCACTGGTGGGTTCAGGCCGAGACGGTAGCAGGTCTGTTTTATCTATACCTCTGGCACAACGTTCCCCATGCCCTGGATATGGCAGTTAACTGCTGGAAGTACATTAAGGAGAACATCCGGGATAAGGAACACGGAGAATGGTTCTGGAGCCCCGGAAACACGACCGACGATAAGGCAGGTTTCTGGAAGTGCCCCTATCACAACTCAAGGATGTGCCTGGAGATCATAGGGCACATGCATCCACTGCCCTAAGCAGGGGATCGGTACTTACACGTGATCCGACAGCCTGTTCCATCCACAGTTGGGGGACCAGGTTTCCCCGGGTGAACATACGTTTAATCTCTCCTGCAAGCGTTTTCCCGTTTTTGTTCACGTTGTCGTTGAAATACGCTTCCAGCTGGAATTCGATGATATGTCCGAAAGGATAATTGGGCAGGTACATGGGACTGTTGATCATATGGGAGTAGATCCCCAGCAAGGGACAATCGGGCTGACCGAACACCGGCTCGTAATAACGGTTCCAGACCAGGCGTGCTTTTTCCAGAACGGCCTGTTTCAGCATTTGGGCATCTGCTCCCGGATTCTCGTACAACCATTGCCAGACGTACATATCAACAAGGGCAACCCCCATGATCTCGTAACAGCCCCAGAAAATATCCAGTACCGTATTGTCGTCCATCTTCTGTTCAGGATAACCCAGCAACTGCAGATCCCTTTTCTGAAAAATAAAAGCCAATGCTTCCGTGAAAGCCGTATTGGGAACGCCGTTGAGCATATAGTGATCTACATCGTACAGGCTCAAGGTTTGTTCCACATTGTGCCCGAATTCATGTACCGCGATGTTGTATCCTTTGTAATCCATGCCGTTCGGACCGATCCGGGTTCTCAGACGGGAAGGTTCCCAGCGTCCTACGGCACCCCAGGCATGACCGGAACCCCTGGCCGGCTCTACCACAATCCGTGAAGTGATCGTTTGTGCTTCCCGGCCGTCAAAGCCCAAAACCTGCAACATGCGGGGCATATCGGCCCTGAAGGCATCCGGATGGGGGTATTTTTTCCTGGTCAGTGCAGTAAGCTCATCTTCAGGAATTGAGGTACGGCTTTTGAACCCGTCGTACCAGATATCGTAGGGTTGCAGTTCCCTGCCCAGCCTTTTTTCGATGTATGCCGCCACCTTTTCAACTTGTTCGGAAGAGACCAGGTTTACAAACAGATCTTCGATCTCGCGGGCAGATACCTCCATGGAACCTTCAAAATTTCTGACAATGGCCGTTGGCATGTTCGGATGATAAGGATCCATCTTCTTTTCAACGGTATAAGTGGCCAGCAGGTGTTCGTAACGAACGGCTCCCTCGCAGGGCGCATCAATGATCTGACCGTCCTTGTAAACTGTATTGGAAAAAGGCTTCCAGTCGTATCCGGGATTGTTTATTACACAGGCAGGAATAGTCTGGCATACAATGTGCTCCATCACTTTTTGTATCATCTGCTGTTTTTCCGGGGCATCCGGTAGTGCGGCATAATTGGATTTGATCTCGTCCCTCAGGTTCCAGTGAGACAACAAAACCATGTCTTCCGGGAAAAGCCGCCTCCCGTCTTCAGTCAGCAGATGGCCCATCATGATGTTGTAAGAGGCAATGTAATTCTCGGCATTGCCCGTTGCACGGGCCATTTCCTGGTTCAAACCAGAGGGTGTCCTGTGGGTGAAAAGATCTCCCATCCTGGCATAGGCCCATTGTTTTCTGTCCCATTCGTGTCCCAGGGTATCTTTTTCCCCGAGACTGAAATTCGGAAAATTGAGCACGCAGATAAAAGCGACTTTATTGGCATACATATCTTCAGTAAAATGTGCGGAAGGGCCGTAATTTCCCATGATGTAGTCTATCTGTGTCAGTTCATCTCCCTGCAGGTGAACGGGTTTTTTGAGCGCTACATCCAACTGGTTAAAAGTTCCGAAAATATGTTCAAAAATCAGGGACAATTTGCCAAAAAGCACCTCCCTGTCCTGTGGTCCGGCACAATAGTTCTCCAGGCAAAAATCCATGAATTCACCGGCGCTTCCGTCCGTTTCCCTCCATAAGGAGGCAGCCTGACGGACACCGCGTCCGGCCAGGGGAGACAATGTTTCCTGTGAGGCTTCACCCAGGCGGGAAAGAACGGTCTGCACCGTTTGCTCGTTGATATTTGACATGTCAGTTGTTGTTTTTGCCGTACTGCATCCGGTCATTACGGTCAATACCAGTAATAAAAATTTGTTTTTCATATAGTTTTCTCCCATTTAGTTGCATGTATGATCAGCGGGACATCCTTACCCGCCTTCGATACGGTCGTGCCAAAGAGGTAATCTGTCCCTCCCTCCGAGATCCCGGTCTTTTTCCTCCAAAGGTCTACAGATATCGGAAAATTCCTTACCGTCATATTGGCTTTGGGGAAGGTCCCCGCCAATTTTCTCAGATTGCCCGAGCTGAAAGGAATGACATCTGCCACCCGGAATTTCCTGCCCGGAAAATTCAAAACAGGAAGGGAGGAAATGTAAAGATGGCTGTGCCTGTGCAGTTTGCACACCCCGAATCTGAACACAGGCAAGGCAAACGCACCTGCCTTTAGTAAAGAGACTTCGGGTTCATAAAGGCAATCTCCGGGATGTACGGTCACAGGTTCCGGATTTCTTTCCAGTTCAGCCGCTGCCCCCGATTCCTCGTTCAGATGAAAAGCAAAACCATCCCGGCAAACAATAAGGGGGTCTTCCTGAGAGGGTGTTCCGGCACGTATCAGAAACAGCAATTCCTTACACTCGTTCGCTGCAGATACCACGTGCACCTCGGCCGTACCCGGCAACAGGGACAGGGTCCGGGAAATGTCGGCCAGGGGTGATATCTTGACCAGGAAGGACCCTGTTCTCCTGAGTACCTGCTTTGCAAGCTGGGTTACATCGGGACTGTATTCCGTTATGTCGTAAAGCCGCCTTCCCGAAACGTCCCGTCTTGAAGGATCTGCATATACCAGGGCGGCATGGGCAATGTCTGTTTTCCCGGACCACAAGCTCCCGGCCTCTGCCTGTACCGTATCAATGCGGTCACCCACACCCAGCACCCCGAAATTGTATGCAGCAGCCTTGCATAATGCCTCATCCCTTTCGGCATAGATCACGTGATCCGAGGTTTTGGAAAAGAAATACGTATCGACGCCTAATCCTCCCGTGATGTCCACTACAGGCCCCGAACCGATAATAAAACGTCTTTTGTAACCTGCCGTTTCTGCCGAAGAGCATTGTTCGGCAGCCAGAGCAGAGGGAATGAACACCTGCCTGCAGGCAAACCATTCGGGCACTTTGTCCCTGATCTTTCTGAGTCCTTCAATCTGGGTTACACAACGCGGAATATCTATGTGCGGGTATTTTCCCTTTGACAACAACAGCTCGTGAATGTCGTCCTCCAGGTGTTCCCTGATAAAAGATATTTCCCCGGCAGAGATCATGATCTATTCCCCTAATAAATACCGGGTCCAGAAAGCCATCTCCTCTGCCGCAGAAAAAGTTCCCTGGTAACCCCTGTACCCGTGTCTTTGACCCGGATACATCATGAAACGGAAATGCTTGTTCGTTTTCATCAGTTCTCCGGTCAGGCGCATGGCGTTCTGGAAATGAACATTGTCATCAGACGTGCCGTGCGTGATCATCAGTACAGAAGGTCCGAACGACCCGTACGTGCCGCATTGTTCCAGCACAGAACCATTCTTGTATCCTTCCGGATTGTCCTCCGGGGTATCCATAAAACGTTCCGTATAATGGGTATCATAGAACATCCAGTCGTAAACCCCTGCCCCTGCTATGCCGTAAGGAAAATAATCCCCCGCCGTACAAACAGCCAAAGCGGTTACATACCCACCGTAACTGTAACCTGTAATGCCAACTTTACCGGGATCGGCACAGCCCTTTTCTCTCAGGTAATCAATCCACAACTTGTAATCATGGACCTCCCATTTGCCCAGGTTCCTGTACATCATATCCAGACCCCTCTTACCGCAATGTCCGCTGCCTCTGTGGTCCATAGTGATCTGTATCACGCCCTTCCGGGCCCAGTGGTATCGGGTTGCCGGTGCTATCCAGCGGTCCATCACGCTGCCGTTATCGGGACCTCCGTACACGTTTACCAGTACGGGATATTTCTTGCCCTCCTCCCGATCCAGGGGCCAGGTAATGATCGCCGGAATCGTGAATCCATCCTCTGTGGTTATGAAATGCACTTCCTGCTGTGGAACGTTCCCGGCGGCCACAAGGGCATCGTAAGACTCGCCCCTGGAATCCCCCAGGATACGGAGCAAACCCTTATCGACAGCGTAAAGCATGGAACGCGAAGGCGTCGAGACATTGGATGCCATTACGGTAAAATGCCTGTAATCGGGCGAAAAAAGCACATTGGTATTGTGAAGTTCACCCACGGTAAGGCGCCGGATCACAGGCTGTTTCCCTTTATTATCTTTTCCTAATGGGACCATATATACGTCGGAGCGTGTGGAAATTTCCCTCCGGGCTGAAAAAAACAGATTCTTGTGGCCGGGATCGGTCCCGTGCAGTGTCACGCCCCAATTCATTCCGTCGGTCAATTTGCGCAATTCTTTTCCATCCAGGGAACAAAGATAGACCTGCTGCCAGGATTCATGATCCCTTACCATCAGCATACCGGCGGAGGTGAACAGGGGTTCGGATATCCAGTCAAGCCACGTTGCCTGTTCTTCCCTGTAAATAAGTTTCTTTGTGCCGTCAGGGAGGTCAACGCTGTACAACAGTAAAAGGTTCTGGTCCCTGTTCATCCACTGGACCAGAAGGGATTCCCCGCCGGGCGTCCAGAAGGGTTGTCCAAAATACTGGTCGTCAGCAGGATCGAAATCTGCCCAATGTATGCTGCTTCCCTTGTCAACTGATACGATGCCTATCTTCACCTGGGGATTCTCATCCCCGGCCTTGGGATAACGTGTCTCTTCCAGGTATCCGTGCTGTCCTTCAGCCACGTAAATGGGAAACATGGGTACATAAGAATCGTCACAACGGAAAAAAGCCAGGCGGCGACTGTCGGGAGACCACCAGAAAGAACGGTAATTACTGCTTCTTCCCAGTATCTCCTCATAATAGACCCAGGAAGCATAGCCGTTCAATACTGTCGGGCTTCCGTCAAAAGTGAAGCGTCTGACTTCCCCCGTCTCCAATTTCTTGGCGTAGAGATCATTGTCCAGAGTATAGGCAACATATTTCCCGTCCGGTGACAAGGTAGGATTTTTGGCCTGGATGTCCAGTCCGTACCCGGAATGGTCTGCGGGGCTCCATCCCGCATCGTCCGTCACGGTGCGTTTACCGGTATGAATATCTTCACAAATGAACCGGGACATCTGCTGATCGGCGGAACGGAGCAACAGGGTCCTGTGGTCTTTCCACAGAACGGGATGTTCCATGGGTTTAACCAACCCTGAGGGAGGCGTTTCAGGGATAACCCTTTCCTGACCGAGCAGGATCAACGGAATGACAAGGCTAAAGATTACGGGAAGCAAAATTCGTCTCATAGAAATGATTTTTATAGGTTTACCAGGTACAACTGTTCTCGTGCACGTGTGAAGGCCGTGTAATACCAGCGCAACACATCCTTATTGCAAATATCACCAAAAAAGCCCTTATCCACAAAAACCGCCTTCCACTGTCCCCCCTGTGCCTTGTGACAGGTTATCGCATTGGCATATTTGACTTGCAATGCATTCAGATACAAATCTTCCCTGATGGCTTGGTAGCGTTTGCGTTTGCCTTTTATATGGGCATAATCCAATGACACCCCTTCATAGAGCTGTTGTTGCTCTTCCCGGGACAAAGCCGGGGATTCGCTCTTAAGGGTGTCAAGCAGCAACCTCACATCAAGTTCTGTATCGTTGTAGTCGGGAAAACGGAGGACAGCCTCGGCAAAACGGAACCCGTACCGTTCCCTGAATTTATGGATTCGCAATATTTCTGCAACATCCCCATTGGCAATGAAATCCATCTCAGGGACATCTTCCAGGAACTGGTAACAGTTTTTTACGACCATCACCCTGTCCCCCCTGGTAATCTCTTCTTCCCTGTAAAGTATGCTTCCGCGGATTCCTTTGTTGTACCTGTTCGCCCTCCTGTTGGAACGGCACAGTACGACCACTTCCTCAAGTCCGTAACGGGATATGGCATCGGTCAGGGATTCCATCAGCTCTCCCGTTCCGATCCGGTGAATGTCCTCAAAACCGTCTGTTTTCCACTCCGGCATGACAAACGCCTCACGCGTAATATTGTTCCTGAGCAGGGTGGCATTGAATAATATGCCTGAATCGAATGATTGTCTGAGCACTTCGGTCATTTCCATAAATACCACACTCCCGTAGATCTTCATCCGGTCAGGATCCAGGGCGGGAGATATCTCCAGCCCGACAGGCGGAAGTTGCGCCGAGTCTCCCAGAAGAAGCAACTGGTTTCCTTTTCCGTTCAGCACAAAAGATACAAGGTCCTCCAGCAGGTTCCCGCTTCCGAAAAGCAACCCACCGGGCGCGTTGGAAAGCAGGGACGCCTCGTCGACTATGTAAAGGGTGTTCCTGTTCCGGTTGGGATGCAGTTCAAAAGTTCCGAAACCCGTTTCATCGGACGCGGCGGGGGGTTTCTGCCTGAAGATGGCTTTGTGGATGGTATGTGCGGGAGCTCCGGCATAACCCATCAGCACCTTAGCCGATCTTCCCGTCGGAGCGAGCAGCACGGTCTGCCTGTTCATTTCCCGCAAGGCTCCCACCAGGGCAGCCATGGCCGTGGTTTTTCCCGTGCCCGCATATCCGTTCAGAATGAATATGGAATCACTTCCCGTCAGAAAAGCGGACAGGGATTGAAAAAGCAGGTCCTGGTCTGAAGAAGGGTCGAATGGCAGGTGTTCTTTGATCTTTTGGTAGATATACAGGTCAAGTCCCATATCTTTCACGGGTTATTTGCGCGGACTGAACAAAATGAAGAATCCGAACAATTCAATACGGCCCATGATCATGACTAAGGAAAGTATAAATTTGGAAAATCCGTTGAAAGCACTGTAATTGCTCATGGATCCCACATTTCCGAATCCGGGGCCAATATTACCGATATGGGCAAATGACGCAGAAACGGCATCCATAATATCCAGTCCGGTAAGTGACAACAGCAATGCGACTACAAAGAGACACAATAAATAGAGTATGATAAAAAGATTCACACCCGAAACCATATCCGGATCAAGTGCCTGGCCCCCTACCCTTGTGGGAACCACGGATTTGGGATGAAGCCTTTTGGTTATATGGGATTTGATGGAATAAAACGCGATCAGGATCCGGTCCGATTTGATCCCGCCGGTAGTTGATCCGGAACATCCTCCCTGGAGTGTCAGAAACAACAGCAAAAGAATAGAAAAATAGGGCCAGACTGAAGAATCTGTGGTGGCAAAACCAGTTGTGGACACCAGGGAAAATGTCTGAAATATTCCGTGACGGAAAGATTCTCCAAGCGAATCGAATGTCCCGGTAAACCATAAATTCACGGAAACCAGTACACCAACTATCAGGGAGGAAACGATATAGTACCGGATAACGGGAGATTTGAACAATATGACAGAACCTTTGGCCACCAGCAGGAAGATCATTCCAAAATGAAGTGTGGAAAGGCACATGAATACCAGCAGAATCGTTTCTATCAACACACTGTCATAATACGCAATGCTGGCTGTTCTGGTGCTGAATCCACCCGTGGCGATGGTGGCAAATGAATGGCATACGGCATCGAACAGGCTCATTCCGGCAAGCGACAGGGCTATGATCTCGAGCAGCGTCAGTCCAAAATAGACATAGGCGATCACCCTTACTGTTTCTTTTGCCCTGAAACGGTAAGATTCCTGGGAAAGAGCACTGATCTCGATCTTGGACAACCTCAATCGTATGGAACTTACCTCGGGCAGGATCAGCAACATAAACAGCACAACCCCCATTCCGCCTATCCAGTGCGTGGAAGCACGCCAGAAAAGAAGGGAATGCGGGACGGCTTCTACATATGTCAGGATGGTTCCCCCCGTGGTTGTATAGCCGCTTACACTTTCATACCAGGCATTGATCAGGGAAAACTCCCCTCCCCAAAGCAGGTAGGGCAACATCCCAAAAAGGCAGGAAATTCCCCATGAAAGGACAACAATAACGTATCCTTCCCGTGTAGCGACGTCTCCTGTTTTTTTCACAAAAATATAGGGGAAGGAACCTATTGTGGCCGTAATGATGGCCGAAAGGAGCAACGGAGAAAACCCGGTATCGAATCCGTACAGTGCAGACACGATTACGGCAATAACCATGAACAGGGCATTCACCAGCAGTACCAGGCCCATATTCCTTGCTATCACCTGGATTCTCATAGCTTATTGTGTTCGTCGCAAAGTTTGGCTACTGATTCGTTCAGATCCGCAAGTTCGTCATCCGCAGGCAGTTTCACCTGGTATTTTTTTCTGAATAAAAGTGTATTCTTTACTCCTGTACGGATCTGCCTTATGGGCTGGATCAAATAGATCCTGATGAAATAAGATAACAAAAAGAGCAGCAGGATACTGCTGGCCACCGCTATCACACCGGGCATCATACTCCTGTAGAATCCGTCCTGGATCAGACGGGTGTTGTCATGAAGCAGTCTTTGTTCCAGAGAGATCAGGTCCTGCACGTATTTTCGTAACCGTGAATAGGTCGGATACAGGCGTGAACTGTACCACTCTCTTCTCTGCAGGTAACCGCTTTCCTGCCAGAGGGCAGGTGCTTCGTTCAATATCTGCATATAGGCAGCATAAGCGAACATGATGGAGTCGGTAAGGGCTTTTTCTTCGCCGGTCGAAAACGTGGATCGCGTAGATTGCAGGTAACGGTCAAACCGTTCGTCATCGTAGATGGATTCGAGTTGCAGTACCGAATCGGGAGTAATCCCTATCTGACTTAACAAGGCAAATATATTCTGATCGGTCACTTCAAGCAACTGGCTGGAAATGTTAATATTGTCAACATTAACTGTAATGACGTCCCCCACGGAACGGCGTATCCTGCCCATTTCAAAAATGCTTACCAGGCTCGCCAAAAAGAGGACAAAACCAACGACAAGAAAACCCAGGTTTATTTTATTGCTGATTCCCATAAGTGCACAAATTTATAAAAAAACTCCATACACGGTCGGCATCGGGGTGTGAAGTGATCCTGCCGGGGAGCCTAACGGGCCTGTTGTCCCTGAACAATGTACCGGTTATGCCCTCAACCGAAGGATCTGTTGCCAGAAAAATGGAAGTGGCCGCCCCTCTGGGGGCCTGGCGGATAAACGGCCTGAATAAAATATCGGTCAGCGGATCGATCCATTTATGGAGGCGTATGATCGGCGTATTTACAATACCCGGGTCAGCCATATTGACGCTTATCCCCTGCTCTTTCCACAGGGCGGCCAGACGGAATGAGATCAGTGTGAGGGCAAGTTTGGAACAGGAATACCTTTCAAAACGGTTGAATCTGGCAGGGGGATAAGGGAAAAAAACGGGAATTTTTCCGTAGCGAAGCATCACGGAAACCGTATTTACCACACGGCATCCATCCTTAAGCAGGGACCTGACCAGCCAGGTAAAGTACATTGGACCCAGGCAGTTGACCATATTGTGCATTTCGTAACCCCCGCAACATACCTCAGGCTCCCATCCCAACATTCCTGCATTGTTGATGAGTACATCAATACACGTTTCTCTGTCCAGCAATTGCCCTGCAGCCGTTTTTACAGAATCCAAAGAAGCAAGGTCCATTTCCAGCAGGTCAACGTTACCGGCTCCGAATTCCTGAACAGCTGATTTGCAAAAATGCATCCCGTTCCCCAGCGGACGACATGACAGAATGACCCTGTAACCGGAACCGAGCAAATGATGAGCAATCACCCGTCCCATGCCACCGTTGGCACCTGTGATCAGGGCGACGGGACGCTTATTTGAATTCATTGAGCAGTCGTTTGGGAATACCGTCCAGATGTTGGTGACATACCATATCCCTGGTGTACATCCTGCCTATGCAATAGTTGGCGTGGGTACAACCGCTGGTAAAATCCTTCCCGCATCCCTTTTCTTCGGCTTCTTTCATATGGTTCACAAAAGCCGGATCGTTAATCAGGGGTCTTGCCATTCCTATGAATTCAAAACCATCCAGCAAAGCCTTCTCAATAACTGTACGTGAAAAAAGACCGCCTACACATACCAGGGGGATCCTGATGACTTCACGGAATCTGCGTGCATCTTCCAGAAAATAACCTTCCGTAAAAGGAACAGGACGGATCATCCACCGGCCTATCATACGAACGCCAATTTTCACGTAATTCCACGGCATGTAGTAAGTCAGCGTTCTTATAGGCATGGCTCCCCGCATCACATACATGGGAGCACGGCTTACATAGCCGCCGCTCAGGACCAGTGCGTGCACACCGGCAGATTCGAGTAATCCGGCCACTTCTATGGACTCGTCCAGTTCCATACCACCCCTGAATCCGTCCCTCATGTTCATTTTTACCAGGACAGCCATATGGCATCGTGCAGCGGCTTCCATGACTTCTTCCATGACCTGTGATGTAAACCGGAGCCTGTTTGCAAAACTGCCACCGTATTCATCCTTTCTTCGGTTCAGCCATCCAGACATGAACTGACTGAGCAGATAACCGTGTCCGGCATGTATCTCTACCGCATCGAACCCCGATTCGTGAGCAAGTACTGTTGCTTTGCCAAAATCCTTAACCAATTCAAGGATCTCTTTCTTCTTCAACGCCCTTACAAAAGTAGGAGAATACATATTGAACCCGCTGTTCGCAGAGACCGGCATACATCCGCAAATGCTTCTGTGGCTCATATTGCCGCAATGCCCCATTTGAACGGAAGCTGCCGCACCTTCTTTGTGGATCCCTTCCGTGAGGTGCCTCAGACCGGGCACTATGGAAGGCCTCATCCACAATTGCGTGGGAAAGGACAACCCGCTCCTGGAAACAGCAGCATAAGCCACCGTTGTCATACCTATTCCTCCCGCTGCAACGGCAGTATGATAATTATACAAAGCTTCCGAAGGACCGTTGTCAACACACATCCCCTCGAAGGCTGCCGCCCTGACTGTGCGGTTGCGCAAGGTGAGAGGGCCGATGGATGAGGGTGTAAATAAAAGGGATTTGCGGATCATTGTGAATCAATATATAAAAGGGAAAATTCGTTTGCGCGGTTCTTCGGACATTTCCCGTGCAAATTCATCTTTGTACCTGTTATAAACGGCATGTGCCCTGGGGACAAGATTGGCAAATGTCCACAAAAAGAATACAAAACCGCTCAAAGACCAGGTCAGCACGGCAAAACCCAGCCATTCCACAATCTCTCCGAAATAATTGGCACTTGTAACATACCTGAACAAGCCCCTTTCAGGCAGGTAATGGTTCGAATCGCCGTCCCTTCGCAAACTGCGTATGATACCGTCAGATTGGATATTGATCACCAGTCCTGCGACAAAAAGTACGGTCCCTGCCAGAAACCTGGGATCGGTAAGCCATGATTCGGTATACATGTCTGCCGGTGCAAGGAAAAAAACCCATTGCCCCTGCATAAACGCGTTGGCCAGATTGAATACTATTCCCATGAACATAATCAGCAAAGGCATCTGGCTTTTCCCTTTTATAAGCCAGGGAAATATGAACGACCGCTGCAGGTAATGTGTCTGGAACAAAAGAAAAATAACAAAAGGAACAAGGTCCCATTTTCTTGGTGACATGACCCAGAACCAGCTCATAGCTATAAAAACGGGAGCCTCCATGATCATCCAGGCCCATTTGTTGGACAGTGTGATCCCCCAGCTCTTGTCAAACAGGATTCCATAACCGGCTTTGACATGGTAAAGTGCGATAAAGACAGCCACAGCAACGGCCGCCATAGCGTACAGAACAATCTGAAATGTATGCAGGGTAATATTCATGGCAGACAAATGTAATAAAATTTTGTATTTTTGTCTTATGAAGCTCTCTTTGCGTAGCCTGTCCCTGGTATTGCTTGCAGTGGCCGCAGGGTCCTGTATGAGGGGAAATCAGACAAAGGAACGTCCTCCGCTTACATTTACACCTCCGGCCATTCCCACACCCGTCACTTCTGAAGAAGAAGCGTACCGTCACCTTGCTCTTCATTACTGGGACAAATTTCCATTCGGGGACTCTCTTTGTATACGCCAGGAAGGATTTGCCGACCGTGCTTTTTCGACCTATGCGGAATTGCTGAAAAAAAATGAAACCGACATGGCAGCCGAAAGCATTACGGGGATGCTGTCAATGGCAGGGACATCGGCTGACGACCCGGTCCTTAGAAAAGAAGTGCTGCTGAAATTCTTCAGCCTTACGGAATACTTTTATTACCATCCCAATTCCCCTTACAGGGATGACCGTGTTTTTTCGGCCGCGCTGGAATACATGGTGCATTCTCCCCTGCTCGATACGATGGACAAGCAGAGACACCTGTATCTGCTGGAACTGAGTCTGAAAAACCGCGTGGGAAACAGGGCGGAAAATTTTTCTTTTGTCCGGGCCGTGAAGAATTTTCCCTATACCGATGACCCGTCTTCACCGGAAACGCTGTATGAACTGAAGTCCGGCTTTCTCATGATCCTTTTCATTAACCTGGGTTGTTCAGCATGCCAGAAAACCGCACGTGAGATCAGGGAGTCAGCATTGCTGAGCCGAATGGTCAGAGACAAAACCCTGACCATCCTCACCATATATCCAGACAGGGACCTGGAAGGCTGGCAGAAATACCTGCCGGAACTTCCCCCGGAATGGATCCACGGATACGATCCCGGGGGCGACATCCGAAACGGCAGTTTATATGATCTGAAAGCCATTCCATCCATTTATCTGCTGGACCGGTCTGCACGTGTTCTTGTCAAGGATGCCCTCTCTGTTCCCCAGATAGAAGAGGTGTTGAGTCAAGAGGCATATTTTTTGTAGCTTTGCGCCTCGTTCACAAAGACAATGCATGAATCACAGGATTAGCATATTAATTTTCTGTTTTTTGTTTTTTTCCGGAGGAAGAACTGCGGCACAAGTTGCAGATACCTTGTCCGGTACTGTTCAGGACAGTCTTGTGGTCCCGGTACCCGATTCCCTTGCCAGGGCGTACCTGGACAGCCTTCATATCCCGTATTCGGAAGCAGCGAGGGTCCCGGACCTGGATTCGCTCCTGCGCATGGTCAGGGATGAGGAAGGATTGTTCTACAAACTGGACAGCCTGGGGCTGATGGTTCTTGACGATTCGGGAAAACCTGTTGTCGATTCGCTGAAAAGCTTCTCTTCACACACGCTCTCCCTGATGCGCATGATGCAGGATCTCGGATTGCCCCTGCGCGACACCATACGCATACCTGTGCTGGATTCTGCCGGCAGACAGGTACGTGACAGCCTGGGTTTTTTATATCAGACCGACAGCACAGGACTCATCATGCTGGACAGCCTGGGGTCTTTCCTGGTGGATTCCCTTGCCTCCTTCACGGTTAAGGAACTTCGCCGGATGGCCAGGGAAAAACGCCGGGAAGAAAAAGCGATCGCTGATTCCATATACAAAAGCACGTTTCATTCCCTGGATACCTACGTGGTTCCGGATTCCCTGCTTTACAGACGTGTGATCTCGTGGACACATGAAGAATACTACAATGATTTGTATTTCAAACAAATAGACACCAATATCAACAGCAATTTCCACGATTACGCACATATGAAAAAGGATGTGGGGGCCGTTTACCCCGGAACTGCCGGCTCCCCTGTGCTGACACATAATTTTTTCAAAAGGGAGGAAAAGAAACGGTTCGGGTTCTGGAACGGAGGACTGAGCGAAGCATATGACAGGGAAACGCTTCCGTTTTACAACGCCAAAAGTCCGTTTACCGTCATGTCCTATTCGGGTACTTTTTTTGCCAATAAGGAAGAAGAAGAGCTCAACGTAGGATTTCTTCACACCCAAAACCTTTCGCCCGCAACAAACGTTCAGTTTTTCTATCAGCGAAAGGGCACCAGGGGATTGCTTCAGAACGAAGCCACCAACACACGCACTCTTGCCGTGACAGCCAACCATCTGGGGAAACGTTATGTCGTGCACGGGGGCTTCATTCGTAATTCCCTGTCCAAGAACGAGAACGGGGGAATCAAGGAAGACCGCTTTATTTTAGATACCCTGGTTGAAGCGCGTACCATCCCGGTCTTTCTTACAAATGCCTCATCCGTGCTGGGAAGCAACCAGCTGTTCGTTACCCAGAGCCTGGGGATCCCAATTCGCATTTTCAAGAGGGATTCCCTGGAAGCAGGCGAAGGAACCATGATGACACTGGGACATTCAGGTGAATGGACCACCATGACACGGACATACAACGACGAGATCAGCCGGACCGACCTGGACGCACGAAATTTCTATCACGGGCAATTCTATCTGCATCCCGTCAGATCGGCCGATTCGGTACGTACCATGATACTGGACAACCGCTTTTTCCTTCGTTTACAACCCTGGTCCGCCACAGCCATTGTCTCCAAAATTGAAGGAGGCGTGGGATACGAACTGCTTTCAAATTACTGTTTTGTGCCGGATTTCTATACCCTGGGGCCGTCAGAAATGTGGGAAAACAATTTGTACGTCTATGCTGGAGCATCGGGAATGCTCAAACGGTATTTCGGCTGGAACGCCAGGGGCCGGCTTGATCTTGCGGGTTATTACGCAGGAGATATGTCTCTTGACGCCAATGTACGCTTTTCTTTCTATCCCGTGGAACCGGGGATCCACTTAAGCGGAAGGTTCATTTTCCGCAGGCAAACCCCGGACTGGTTTGTACAGCAATACTATTCCAACCATTATGTCTGGAACAATGAATTTGAAAAATCTACCGACACAAGGGTGGAAGCAAAACTTTCCATTCCCGGCTGGAAGACAGAAGCCTCCTTTTCTTACGGATTGCTTGGGAACAGCATATTTTACGACACCCTTGGCATTGTAAGACAGACAGATAAACTGGTCAACATCATGACCGCAACACTCACCAAGAATTTCAGTTTCTGGTACGTTCGGCTGGATCATCGTTTTCTTCTTCAGCTTTCCTCGGACCGGGACATAGTACCGTTGCCCCTTTTGAGTGCAAATCTGAGGTACTATCTTGAGATTCCTGTAGTAAAGGATGTAATGACTGCCCAGATCGGTGCAGACATAACCTTCCATACGGCTTACTATATGGAAGCTTACAATCCTGCATTGGGGAATTTCCACCTTCAGAACGAAAGAGAATACGGAAACACCCCATATATTGACGCTTTTATCAATGTTAAGTGGAAGCGGGCCGTCATTTATGTCAAATACATAAATGTTGCCCAGGGGTGGCCGGACAATGACTATTTTTCCGCACCTCATTACATCCGCCCCAGGCGGGTGTTCAAACTCGGTGTTACATGGCCATTCTATATCAGACCGGGCAAAACTGCAGCCCGGAGCACTTCGTCTGAAGGCCCCCCGGTGAGAGCTTCCGGTAATACAGCCCGTTGATGTCAAAGAAAAAGATCTTAATTGTCCTGGCGGTTGCTTTTCTGATATCTTTTCTTATCAAGGAATATCATAAAAGATTGCTCCATCCTTCATCAAACATGAGAACCGAATGGGAGCTCATTGGATCCCGTAGTGACACCCTGCTGTGCACCATTTACCTGCCCGCACATGCGGGAACGAGGGTGGGGTATCATTACGAGATCATGAAACGTTTTGCTCATTCCCACGACATGGCCCTGCAATACGTTCCTGTCCTTGAGGACACCCCGGTGTGGGAACTTCTGGAAACGGAGAAAACAGACATTATAGCGGTCAACATCATCCATGATCCGGTGCCCAAATCTCTGTCCGGAAAGGTATGCATTACGCCACAGATCACCTCTCTTGGAGAAGTCTGGATCATGATGAAGGATAAGTGCCCGTGGCATCTGAATCTGGTACACTGGATCACCCTCTTTAAGCAGAACAGGGATTTTACAAAATTCCGCAACCGTTTTCTTCCCTCTTCTCCAGACAGGTGTCCCTATGATTCCTTACTTAAGGCGGTTAGCAGGCCCCTGGGATGGGACTGGCGGATGCTGAGGGCTGTAATGTACCAGGAATCAAAATACAGGATGAATGCAAGGTCGGGGCGCGACGCGGTGGGACTGATGCAAATGAAAGCTTCCACGGCCCGGGACATGAAGGTTCGGGATCTGTACGATCCTGAAGAAAATGTCAAAGGAGCGGCCCGTTATTTTGCCTATCTAAGGCGTAATATGCACCTGACCCGTCTGCCTGAGGAAGAAGAGATCAACTTTGTCCTGGCTGCATACAATGCAGGAATGAACAGGATCCAGAATGACAGGGAAAGGGCCGCCCTGGAAGGAAAAGATCCCGATGCATGGTCTGATGTCGCTCCCTATGCTCCTGAACAAACACAGGAATACGTGGAAATCGTATGGAACAGGTATATGGGGTGGATCACCTCATCCGAATAGCCGTTCCCGGGTTGATCCTGATAATGCTTTTCAAAGGCATCATGAGGATAAGCAGAAGCGCGCCCACCGCAGCAACATCCACTATCAGAATATGAAACCATGATATATCAACGGGAACGCTGTCAACAAAGTAGCTGACCGGGTCCAGGGGGATCAGCTGACAGGTATCCTGAAGGAAAAGGAATATCAAAGCCGGGACGGTCCCGGCAATCATGCCCCTTACGGCAACAACGGCTGCATTGTACAGGAAACTGTTCCTGATATTCCTGTCTTTCATTCCCACGGCTTTCAGCAAACCGATGGTAGAAGTTTTTTCAAACAGAAGTATCAGCAAGCCGGACATCATGTTGAATCCTGCCACAAGGACCATCAGGGTAAGTAAAACGGCAACATTGATGTCCATCAGGTCCAGCCAGTCATACAAATGGGCATAGATCCTTCTGATACTTCGTAAAACAACCCCGTCATCGGAATCCCCTGTATTGGAAATAATGAAATCTTCAATATGTTCCCGGGCAGACTCAGTTCCGATGTGTTCCTGAAGAAAGATCTCCATACCACTCACCTGATCAGGCTCCCATCCGTTCAGACGTTGCGTGTGACGTATGTCTCC
>LFSY01000010.1 GCA_001512865.1 Rikenellaceae bacterium DTU002
CAGCTGACGGCTCAGGAACGTGCGCATGTTGCGATACAGTGAATTGATAGCGGCATCTGTCCGCAGCACGTAATTGTCTACGTAAACTTTTTTCACGTTGCCTCCGCCGTCCACAAATATGAATGCGGGAACAAAATTCATTACTTCCCCTGTCATGAGTGCATCTCCGTAAAACATTCTGGAAAATTCGTTCACTTTTCTGGCTTCGAGGGGATTGAACACCGGTCTGTTCTCCCACCATATCTTGTTGCCGGTTTCCTGATCCACGTCTTCCAAACCGTTGGCCGCCAGGTAGTCGAAATACTCCTGTTCCCTTCCTTCAATTTCAAGTGCTGCGCCATAGATCTTAAATCCGTGGGGAGCAAACTCTTCGTACAGTTCTTTGACCTTGGGCATGAAGTTCTTGCAATCGGTACACCAGGACCCCCACATATACAGCATCGTGATGCGGGCTCTTCTGTATACATAGCTGAAGGCCAGCTCCGAGTCGGGGACGCCGGGTACGGACAGGGTGAAATCTTCTGTGGGAGCTCCATAATCGTGCAATCCCATCTGGCTGAATGTAAGGGTGGCAGATAATGAGCCACCGGCAAAAGCGGTAATCGAACCGGTTCTGCCTGCAGGTCTGTCAATATCGGCAATAGTTACAAGCAGGGTGTCCTTATCCCTCTGTGCGGAAATCCATTGTTCTGCTCCGGAGGATACGGCAACGTCCCATTGGGGAACGTTTGTAAAGACCAGTAATTTCAAGGGTTCCACATCACGCGGATAGATATAGAATGAAGGATCCGGATCTCCAAAAAAATCAAAGAAGTAGGAAGAAGCTGTAGCATTAGTCTGTTCAACGGTCAGGAATTTCTCCTGTCCGGAAACAGATTTTATGGAAAAAATGGCAGTGCGTGGCATTTCGTTTGGTAAAGGATTGACTGTCAGCGTTATCTGAGTGTCTCCGGGGGTGCTTTTATCCGGATATACGGTACACCAGTCTTCTTCTCCTATCTGTTCCATAAACCAGCTTTCACTTGATTTTACGGTGAAGGTTCTGGTAGCTGCAACCGGCGGCAGGTTGAATTTCACAGGGATCACCGTCAGGGTAGCTGTCTGGTCCGAAGGAATGCAGGAAGACAGTAAGGCCAATCCCAGTACGATACCGATCAGGATTTGTCTGGATAGAATTGTTTTCATTGGTTAGCTTAACTTTTAATGAGGCAAAGTAAAACATTTTTCACGACAACGCAAAACACGTAGCAAATGCTTACCTTTGCGTGATAAATCCCCGATGGTCATGTCTGTGGTAACGGTAACCAGCGACTGGAATAAACGAGATTACTATGCAGGAGCCCTGGAAGGAGGGCTTCTTGGCATTGCCGCACTCTACGTGATTACACACCACATACAGCCGTTTGACGTTCGCATGGGGGTCTTTGTTCTGAGACAGAGCTATTTCAGGTACCCCCCGGGAAGCATGCATATTCTGGCGGTCCAGGCACAGGCGACCGACAGGTTGCCTATGTCGGTGGCCCTGTACCGGGGACATTATTTTATTACGGTAAATGACGGGCGTTTCTCACTTCTTTTTGACGGAGAGCCGGAATGGATCAGGGCCGTTTATTCGGCGCCCGGGACATTCTCCGAGGTGGAGGCTTACATAAAGGCAGTCCGTGCCGTTGTTGAGGGAAACCTGGAAGACAGGACACTGCCTGCCGAGATGAAGACGGAAGTAAGGCCTTCTGCAGTGGCCGAAAAGGATTACATTATGGGTCAGGTGATCTACATTGATTCCTACGGCAATGCCATCACCAACATATCCAGGGCGCTGTTTGACAAAGTGGGTTCAGGGCGCCGGTGCCTCATATTTTTGCAGGGGCCTTATACCAGGATCGAAAAATTGTCCGACGGATACGGAGGCGTGCGGCCGGGAGAACTGCTTGCCCTTTTCAACAGTGCCGGGTTCCTTGAACTGGCTGTCTTTATGGGTAACCTTTCATCCCTGGAGAACATAGGATTATATGATGAAATTCAAGTACAATTCAGCAATTGATTTATGGAAAAAAAACAAATTTTGGAACGTTTCTCAGACTTGCTTGACATCATGGACAGGCTGAGGGAGGAATGCCCCTGGGACAGGGAACAAACCCTTGAAAGCCTGCGCTCCCTGACCATTGAAGAGACGTACGAATTGAGTGAAGCGATTCTGAAAGGTGATCTTGAGGAATTGTCCAAAGAGTTGGGAGACCTGTTGCTGCATATTGTTTTTTATGCAAGAATCGGGAAGGAAGAAGGAGCCTTTGATATAGGAGATGTCATTGCAAGACTTTCAGACAAACTCGTTTTCAGGCATCCGCATGTTTTCGGGGATGTGAGGGCTGACAATGCAGGTACCGTCATTCAGAACTGGGAACATCTCAAGACAAAAGAAAAGAACGGGAACAAGTCGGTTCTTTCGGGAGTACCCGCAGGGTTGCCGGCACTTATAAAATCATACCGAATACAGGACAAAGCCAGAGCAATGGGCTTTGACTGGGAAAAGAGGGAACAAGTGTGGGATAAAGTGACAGAAGAAGTCGATGAATTTCGTGCCGAATGGGAAACTGGGAACGAGGACAGGATGGAGGCAGAATTCGGGGACCTGCTTTTTGCGCTGGTAAACGCTGCCAGACTATACGGCATCAATCCCGA
>LFSY01000110.1 GCA_001512865.1 Rikenellaceae bacterium DTU002
ATGGCCGGAATGCCCCGCAGGGTAATCCTGACCGCGCAGGAGATCCTTCAAAGAATGGAAGCGGGCAAAGAACAGCCGCCTTCCCCGGAAAGACCCAGGCAGCTGTCGTTCTTCCAGCTGGAAGACCCGTTGCTGCAGGCGCTCAAACGAGACATAGAATCGCTCGATCTGAACAGAATCACCCCCCTGGAAGCATTTGACGCACTGAGGGAATTGAAAAGAAAAATCGGACAAAAAGAATGAAAAAGGTCATCAGGAGCATCAATATCTTTTTTAAACTGCTGGGGGAAAGTTTTACTTTTGCCTACGACTCGGTTAAAGGGGACAAATTCAGAGCGTTTCTCTCCCTGTTGGGGGTGACGATCGGGATCTTTTCCATTGTCGCTGTTTTTACAGCCATAGAGGGGCTTGAAAAAAATGTCAGGAACATGTTCTCCGCACTGGGCACAGACGTGGTTTACGTTGACAAAATATCCTGGGAATCCCTGACCGAAGGAGAAGGATTCAAATGGTGGGAATTCAGGCAGCGCCCCAACAATACCTACGAAGAATTTTTGTTTTTGCAGAGAAACGTTCCCCTGGCCGATATGGTTGCCCTGTCTGCCTCAATTGGTGCCGATATTCGCTACGGACGCAACACCCTTCGCAACACTTCCGTTCAGGGTGTGACGTATTACTGGAACCAGATCTCCTATTTTGAGATTGCCGAAGGCCGGTATTTTACACCTACAGAAGCTGGTGAAAACATTCCGCTGGCCGTGATCGGACAGAATGTGGCCGATGAACTGTTCCCGGCAGGGATTTCTCCGGTGAACAACAATATCAAGATCGGAGGGTTTACCGCCAGGGTTATCGGTGTAATCAAGAAGAAAGGGGAATCCATGTTCGATCCGGTCACGTACGATGATGCCATCATCATTCCGCTTCCCTTTATCCGCAATTTTCTGGACCTGAGGCGTACCTCACCCAGCATTGTGGTGCATAAGCACCCGGCTGCCGAGGAAGAGGAATTCATTGCCCAGCTGCGCAATGCCATGCGTGCGGTCAGGCGCCTGAGACCCATTCAGAAAGACAATTTTGCCCTGAATAAAATGTCATTCCTTGACGATGCCCTTTCACAGCTTTTTAACGTAATAGCCATCGCCGGATGGGTGATCGGAGGCTTTTCCATCCTCATAGGAGCCTTTGGGGTGGCTAATATCATGTTCGTTTCGGTCAAGGAGAGAACCCATATTATTGGGATCGAGAAAGCCATGGGGGCAAAGAGTTCCTTTGTCCTGACCCAATTCCTCTTTGAGGCCGCCCTGCTGGCCATTGTCGGAGGACTGGCGGGGATACTGATCGTATGGGGACTTACCGTATTTGTTACCAACCAATACGACTTTACCCTGACCATGTCTTTTGGCAATGTATTGCGTGGCGTACTCATTTCGGGCGTCGTAGGGGTGGTTGCCGGGTTTATTCCATCCCTGCAGGCCGCAAGGATGAATCCCGTAGAGGCGATGAACCAGCATTGAGAACGGAGGCCGTTTCCTTTGTCAGCTGAATGAATTGCGCTACGCTCAGTTGTTCGGGGCGCAGGTCCGTCAATCCTGAAGATGCCATTTTCTTATCACCCAGAAGGGGTTTCAAACTGTTGCGGATGGTTTTCCGTCTTTGATTGAAAGTGGTTTTGACCACTTTCAGGAACAGGTCTTCAGAACATTCCAGTTCTGTTCTTTCGTTACGCTCCAGGCGGATGACCCCTGAGTGTACTTTAGGCGGGGGAAAGAATGCCCCGGGGGGAACGGTGAAGAGGTACTGGGTACGGTA
>LFSY01000022.1:0-426 GCA_001512865.1 Rikenellaceae bacterium DTU002
TCTACTCTTTATTGTACTCTTAGTTGTGTACTTGTTCTTCCAATTTGTCAATGAACTTCTTTTTTTCAATACCCTTTCTTGCGAAAGGGGCTGCAAAGATAGAGAGAAAATTGAAACTCCAAAAAATATTTACAAATTTTCTCCTGTATCAGGGTGAAAGAGGGGATTCGAACCCCCGACCTCTAGAGCCACAATCTAGCGCTCTAACCAACTGAGCTACGATCACCATACGGTTCAGGGACTGCAAAAGTAAAACAAAAATCAATACCTCCAAAAAAGAAGTCACACATCCTTCCAATTATCAATAACAAAGAAGAAGTGATAACGTTTTTCACCCTCTTTTGTTTCCAGAGGAAGCATCACCGAGACCTTCTGGCCAATATTCTCCTTCTTTTCATAAAAAAGGTAGTTGATCTTCCAAAGGGT
>LFSY01000022.1:530-6236 GCA_001512865.1 Rikenellaceae bacterium DTU002
CCTTCCTGGTTGATATAGACCGCTTTCTCCCAGTCAATAAATAAAGTGTCGGGCATAAGATTCTCCAGCTTAAAGTCAAACCGGGTATTGGTAAGAGCCAGTCCTATACGAATGTACATATCTTCATAGGTATATTCGGTGGTACCGTCCGGTAAGCCCCTTGTGGAAAACATCAGGTTCTTTGTATCGGACTCCGGCACACAGTGCACATCCTCCATAAGAATGGAATAGACTCCCAGGCCGGGCGTCCCGCAAGAAACGAATGTCCCTAGGACAAGAAAGGCTGCTGAGAGTTTAACATTCATCCGCATATTGGAACAAAGATATACAAAATGTCGGACAATCAGTTTGTAACCAGCCTTCTAAGCCAATTGCAGATCTTTTGGGCGCTGTGATCGGTATTGTAACGAATCCAGTCGCCGTACTGATTCAGCATTACCTGCCGGTACAGGTCTTTTGACCGGTCGTACCAATAGCAGTAATAAGTCTGCACCCCCATATCGGCACCGTGTTGTTCGGGCTTGCTGAGCGTACCTTTGGAAGCTGAAAAAGACAAAACATTGTAATATGACATCTTGCGTGGAGAGACCCTTCCAAGCACGGTATCACAAAAAGACAGGTTTTCCTCCAGGTGGTAACCGGAAATATATCCCAGGGAATCGGGATAGTTCCACTTTCCCGGATTTTCATAGCCCCGGATCCAGCCGTTTTCGTCAATTATCCAGCCCGAATGCACCGATACCCAGGCATGATTTTCATATGCAAAATGATAATACGCGTGCAAAGCGCCCGGACATTGCCCAAATTCCGTTTTGCAGCAACTAATGCTTACAAAGAACAAAAACAGGATGACAATCCATTTCATGTGTTAATATGTATTTTTTGCATACAAATTTTCAAATTATATTTGACCTTTAGAAATTTAATTTCACCATGAACCAAAATAAAAATGTTGTCATAATCGGAGCCGGTGTGGCCGGCATAGCTACTTCTGTTTTCCTTGCACGAAAAGGCTTCAGTGTTGATGTCTATGAGCAGGCCGGCACGCCCGGAGGCAGGTGCAGCCGCCTTATCCGGGAAGGACACCGTTTTGATCTTGGCGCCACCATATTCCTGATGCCGGAAATTTACAGGAAGGTCTTTGATGCCCTGGGCATTTCTTTTGATGAAACCATCAGTTCAAAAAAGCTTGCCGAGATCTACCGGCTATATTTCACCGACGGAACCCTGTTTCGCTTCACCACCGATAAAACGGTTATGAAAGCGCAGCTGGAATCACTCGAGCCGGGAAGTTACGATCGTTTCCTGGAATATGTGGAAAAAGGGTACGGTTTTTACCGCATAGCCCTGAAGGAATTGCTGGGACGCAATTACACGTCTCTTTTTCAGTTTATCACATTGAAAAACATCGGCATTCTTTTTCGCATAAAAACCCTGATAAGCCATATGCGATATGTCAGAAGGTTTTTCCGCCATCCTCACTTACAAACCGCCTTTACATTCCAGAACATTTATGTGGGACAGAATCCTTTCACAGCCCCCGCCCTTTTTGCGATGTTGCCTGCCGCCGAGATCACAGAAGGTTCGCTGGTAGCCGAAGGAGGCATGTTCAGCGTTGTGGAAAGCCTGGTACAAAAAGCCTGCGAACTGGGTGTGAAATTCCACTATAACAGCCCCGTGCGAAAGATCATAACCAGCGGGAAAAAAGCCAGTGCACTGGAACTGGAAGACGGCACAAGGATCCCGGCCGGGATTGTTGTGGCCGGTGCAGACCTCCCTTATGTTTACCGTGAATTACTTAAGGAGAGATGCTACCCCGCCGTTTTGGACAAACTCCGCTATTCCTGCTCGGCCATTTCTTTCCATTGGGCCCTGGACAAGCCCTTCCCCGGACTGGGCCTTCACAATGTGTTCATGTCCAGAGAATACAAACATAACCTGGACAAGATCTTCCGGGACAAAACCGTATCCGAAGACCCCAGTTTTTATGTTTTTTGTCCGCGTGAACACGATCCTTCTTCTGCTCCTGATGGAAGGGACACCTTGTCTGTTGTAGTACCTGTAGGGCATTTACACAAAAAGAACAAAGACCAGTGGGATTCCATTTGTAAAACCGTACGCCGGGGCGTATTGAATCGCCTGGAAAAACAAGGCCTGACCGATCTGTCTTCGCACATCAGCCATGAAGTGTGCCTGATGCCTGAAACCTGGGAAAAAGAACACCATGTAGCCAAGGGTTCCGTTTTCGGGAGCATCAATCACAGTATTTTTCAAATGGGATATTTTCGTCCCCACAACCGCCACCGCAGCATCTGTAATCTTTACTTTGCGGGCGGGAGTACGCACCCCGGCAACGGCGTACCGTTGGTACTGATGTCCGCCCAACTGACCTCCGAACGGATTCTTAAGGATTTCTCCAATGAATAAAAACAGGGAAGCAGAGCAATTGCTTGAAATATTCCATGCGATAGATTTCGAGAAGATCAAGGACCATCCCAATATCCTTATTGCAGCTGCATTCTGGGATCGGGAACGTTACCAGGCAGCATGCACGGCCTACCGTTTCATGAGATCGATTGACGACCTTATAGATGATCACAAATCGGAACACTCCTGTATTGGAAAAGAGGAACAAACCGCATTTACTGAGAATGTCCGTCTGTGGACAGCCCGGATCAAAACAAAAGAACCGGGTTCCATAAAAGAATCGCTGACAGAAACCTGGAACAAATTCCTGATCCCGGACTGGGTCATTGACGCATTCGCCGGAGCTATGACCTACGACATCCATCACGAAGGCTTCAACACGTTCAAAACGTTCCTGGAGTATGCCGAGGGGGCCTCGGTGGCTCCGGCGGGGATTTTCGTTCATCTGTGCGGACTGCGGGAAGCAGACGGGAAGTACCTTCCCCCCGTCTTTGATGTAAGGGAAGTGGCGCGGCCCTGCGCCATTTTCAGTTATCTGGTGCATATCATCAGGGACTTTCAGAAAGACCGCCTGAACCACCTGAATTACTTTCCGGCAGATCTGTTGGACAAGTACTCAATAACCCCCGCCATGCTTGATTCCATGGCTTACGGGGCACCCCCGGCTGAAGAATTCCGGAATCTGGTGAGGTTTTATATCCATGAAGCCGATAAACACCGTCTGGAAACCCTCCGCATGATAGAACACGTAAGCCCGTTGTTGAGTATCCGGTACCGGTTAAGCCTTCGGATCATCTTTGATCTGTACCTGATGGTCTATAACCGCATAGATCCTGAGAAAGGAAGTTTCACCACAGAGGTGCTGCAACCCTCGGCACAAGACATAAAACAACAAGTGGGCATGACGCTTTCATCGTTTTTTCAAAGCCCCTGAAAGACAAAAGGTACGGCATTCAGAAAACAGGACGAAGTTTCACCGTTATATACCTGGCCCTCCGCCAAATCAAGTTTCCTGACCGGCGCTCCTTCCGAAAGATCAAACAGATTCAGATCTGCACGGATCGTGTTGGGGGAAAGCAATGTCTCGAAATAATAGATCAGGTGCTTTTGATCGGCAACGGACCGCCACCGGGTGGTTGAAATATTGGGTTGTCCTTTGGTCGGGATTCCGTAAGGTACCGAACAATTACGGATCACGCTAAGTACAGCCGCCGTAGCCTCGACGGGATCTTCTATCTGCGGTAAGGCTTGAATGTAATAGGATGCCCTTACAAAACGGTCTGCAGCCCGGCTTGTTCCGGGCAACATGACGCTTCCTCCTATCCCCTGCCAGTATTTGTTGATGGCCAACTGCTGTTCATAAACCGGAGAATTGGTCATTACCAGATATGTCCTGTCATGATGAACGACCAGTTTCCCGTGGATATATTCCAATATGGCGTTGTTGCCTTCGGCATCTGACAGGGACATATGCACCGTTGCTTCCCGCCCCAGTCCCGGCATCGGGCCCGAGACTACCACAAATTCTTCTTTACTGAGGGCTTCAACCGCCTCGGCCACGGTCGCAAAATTGTCGAGCACGTACTGTGCCCAGGCAGCGACGGTCAATCCTTTCTGCGAGCCGTCATACGGAGGGTACCCGGCCTCGGCAAGCCATAAAAGATTGGCCACCAGGCCTTTTTCGTTCATTCCATCGGCCGTGGACATATCGAAGGAACTGGCCACGATACTCCCGTAGCGGGATATCCAGTTAACGGAGTTGGGGCCAACCCGGCCTTCTCTTTGCATCCCCCTGGGAAAAACCCAGAGATTGGCGGGAATTTCGCTGGCCCAGTCCATGGATCTGGCTGTTATGATCAATCCCCCGGGACCCTGGTAAACTACGCGTGTACAAGCATTTGATTCTGCTGTGGCCAGTATTTGCATCAGCAGAAACAGCGTGATCATCTTTTTCATAGGGGCAAGTTATGAATTTTTATATATTTGTTGAAATAAACTTGATCTGACTATTATGAAAAAAATCGCATTCTTTTGTTTTCTGAGCATCTATTCCCTGGCCGCATTGGCACAGAACGCCGATAAAATATCAGGCATCTGGTGGAATGAAGAAAAAACGACCAAGATCGAAGTGACCCTGGTTGACGGGAAATACAACGGGACCATTATATACATGATCCCCGAAAAGTATGAGAACGGGCAACCTCCCAAAGATGATAAGAATCCTGATACGGCTTTACAGAGCCGATCTCTTATTGGCTTGAAGATCCTGAACGGATTTGTTTACAATGCCAAAAAAGACGAATGGAAAGACGGAACCATCTACGATCCCGCATCCGGTAAGACATATGATTGTTTTGCCCGTCTGGAAAACGATAACCTCTTGAAATTAAGAGGATTCGTAGCCGGCATGAGGATGTTGGGGAAAACTTCGGAGTGGTACCGGACAGAAAAATAATTATTTGCAGCCTGATTCTGTTTGCTCAGGAATTCAGTGGTAAGGTGGTTATACGATTACCCAGATCATGAAATTACCGTTCTTTATCAATACAATATTATCGTGAGAGAACGCTGAAAACGTGGTAAATCCTCCGCAAAGGCCTATGGTCAGGAAAAGAATTACCTGGTTATCGATAAATTGTCCCTTGTCTGCCATACCATAGAACAGTCCCAGGGCAAAACATCCTATAATATTGACCAGGAATGTTTTAACTGGAAATGAGAATTGTTTTCCGGTTTGGTCTATAGCAATAAAAAGGATATTGCGGATGTAGCATTTAAGGCTAACTCCATAGCCGGTGCACAAGTGGGATTTATTTTTTAAATCAGGAGGGATTGCCTTCGCTGCGCTCGGCCTTCCCTCCCGGGACTAATACAGCCCAAGAAAAAAAGGCTGCGGGGAGCGGTTCGCTCCCCTTTGCTTTTTGCATCCTCCCCCTTACAAGCGAGCTTGTAAGGGGGCCGGATGCAAAAAGGCTGCAAACATGTTTGCAGCCTTTTTTTCTTGTAGCGTGACCCAGGAGGGATTCAAACCCCCGACTTTCAGAACCGGAATCTGACGTTCTATTCAGCTGAACTACTGGGCCGGAATGGAATGGGGAAACAAAGATACACAGATTCCCGGAGATTGAAAAAAAATGTATCTTTGGGATCATGAAAGCATACGTATTTCCGGGCCAGGGAGCCCAGTTTACCGGTATGGGAAAAGATCTTTACGAGTCAGATCCCAAGGCCAAAGCGCTTTTTGACCGGGCAGACAGTATTTTAGGTTTTTCTCTTTCA
>LFSY01000022.1:6289-15867 GCA_001512865.1 Rikenellaceae bacterium DTU002
GATTTTAAGCCCGATATGGCTGCCGGTCATTCCCTCGGGGAATTCTCGGCACTGACTGCAGCGGGGGCGTTGTCTTTTGAAGAGGGGCTCCGTCTTGTAAGTGCCAGGGCTCAGGCCATGCAGGCTGCATGCGAGGAAGAACCGTCCACCATGGCGGCAGTGCTTAACCTGGACGATGAGAAAGTGGAAGCGATCTGTGCGTCTGTCTCGGCATCAACAGGTATTGTCATACCGGCCAATTACAACTGTCCGGGACAGATCGTCATCTCGGGAAAAGTAGAAGCGGTAGAGGAGGCCTGCCGGCTGATGAAGGAAGCAGGGGCAAAAAGAGCGGTAATCCTGCCGGTAGGAGGAGCATTCCATTCGCCTTTTATGGAAAGTGCGCGCAGATCCCTTGAAGAAGCCATTGAAAGAGCACATCTTGTAAGTCCTGTCTGCCCGGTATATCAAAACGTGGATGCGCTACCGCATACCGATCCTGCACAGATCAAGGAAAACCTTAAAAAACAACTTACCGCTCCCGTTAAATGGACCCAAACCATACGGAATATGGTAAAAGACGGCGCTGCTAATTTTACTGAATTCGGGCCCGGAACAGTCCTTACCGGGATGATAAAAAAGATTGCCCCGGAACTATTTATTTAGTACCTTTGCAATTCTCTCTCTCGGGTGGTCAGTTATGAGTGATGCACAGTTGATTGTCACACACTTCTGTATCCCGGAGCATGTCACCCGGGTGGCTGCTCTGGGAGAAGGTTTTATCAACGATACATATCTTGTAGAAACATCGGAAGCTCAAAAATACATCCTGCAAAGAAAAAACAGTTCCATCTTTCCGGATATTCCCGGGATGATGGATAACATTGATAAAGTGACCGCGCACATCCGTTCCAAAGGAGGTGTCACGCTGCAACTGATCCACAGCAGGGACAACAAGTTGTTTTACAGGGGGCCGGAAGGTGCCTGCTGGACATGTTGCACATACATACCAGACACGTACACTTACGATTATGCCGTTTCAATGGACCTGGTACGTGCAGGAGGCCTGGGGGTGGGGATGTTTCACAGCCTTACGGCAGATTTTCAGGGAAACCTGACCGATACCCTGCCCGGTTTTCATGATATCGGGTACCGGTTTGGCCAGTTTGCAGAATCTATCGAAAGAAACCGTTCATCACGCGGGGAAAGCGTAGCCTCCCTCGTGGAAGAGGTCTACATCAGAAAAGAGCGCATGGAGTCGTTCATGGACCTGGTCACCCGCCAGGTACTGCCACAAAGAGTCAGTCACAACGACACCAAATTGTCCAACTTTCTCTTTGACAAAGACAGGAATGTTGTATGTGCCATAGACCTGGACACGTTGAAACAAACTACCGTCCTGTTTGACTTCGGGGACGCTGTCCGCTCTTATACCAATCCGTTTGCGGAAGATCATCCGGAATTTCATGAGATCCGCCTGGACATGGAGCGTTTTTATCATTTTTCGGCCGGATATTTAAGCCGGGCGGCCTGGTTTTTGAATGATACAGAGAAATTGCATATGGCTTTTTCAGCTCTCTATATTACTTATGAACAATTCCTCAGATTCTTAATGGATTATATTGACGGTGACACCTATTACCGGATACGTTATCCGACCCATAACCTTGTAAGGGCACAATCACAACTGGCGCTTCTGAAAAGCATGGAAGACCAGTACGACCTGATGCAGGAAAATTTATATTCAATTTTAAATACCTTTTAATATTCATTTAATTCCATATGATTATGGCAAAAGAAAAAAAATTCATCACATGTGATGGAAATTACGCAGCAGCTCACGTTGGTTATCTGTTCAGTGAAGTTGCTGCCATTTATCCCATCACGCCGTCATCCACCATGGCTGAATATGCCGACGAGTGGGCTGCCCACGGAAAAAAGAACCTTTTTGGAGAAACGCTCAAAGTAGTTGAAATGCAAAGTGAAGGAGGTGCTGCCGGCGCCGTTCACGGCATATTGCAATCCGGCGCACTGGCTACTACTTTTACCGCTTCACAGGGTTTGTTGCTGATGATCCCGAATATGTACAAAATATCCGGGGAATTGCTCCCCACCGTATTTCACGTTTCGGCCCGTTCCCTGGCTGCACAGGCCTTATCTATCTTTGGTGACCATTCTGACGTAATGGCCTGCCGCCAAACAGGTTTTGCTCTGCTGGCCTCCGGAGGTGTTCAGGAAGCCATGGACATGGCTGCCGTTGCGCATCTTTCGACATTGAAGTCGAGAATTCCATTCCTGCATTTCTTTGACGGGTTCCGCACTTCTCATGAGATCCAGAAAATCGAAATGATCGATTCCGATGCACTCAGGAAGATGATCAGCGCCAAATCCCTCGCCTCCTTCAGGGAAAGGGCCCTCAATCCCAATGATCCCGTAACCCGGGGGACCGCACAAAACCCGGACGTTTATTTCCAGGCCCGTGAAGCATCCAATCCGTTCTACGACGCAGTACCCGATATCGTTGCACGATACATGGGCGAGATCTCCGAGCTGACCGGACGTTCCTACCTGCCTTTCGATTACTACGGTGACGAAAAAGCTGAACACGTGGTCATCGCCATGGGTTCTGTATGTGACACCATCAAGGAGACGGTGGACCACCTGAACGCACAGGGTGAAAAAGTGGGTATGATAGCCGTACACCTGTACCGTCCGTTCTCGGCCAGGTATTTTCTGCGCGTAATGCCAAAATCCGTTAAGAAGATCGCCGTGCTTGACCGGACCAAGGAACCGGGCTCCCTGGGAGAACCCCTGTATATGGACATTAAGAACATCTATGCAGATGATCCGAACGCCCCGCTCATCGTGGGCGGACGTTACGGTTTGTCTTCCAAGGACACCACTCCCGCGCAGATCTTATCTGTATTTGAAAATCTTGGCCGTAAAGAAGTGAAAAACAATTTCACCATCGGCATCATTGACGATATCACTTTCAGGTCACTCCCCATGAAGGAAGAGATCTCCGTTGCTAAACCGGGAACTTATGAATGCAAATTCTTTGGGCTGGGATCCGACGGCACTGTAGGCGCCAACAAGAACACCATCAAGATCATTGGTGAGACGACACCAAAATATTGCCAGGCATATTTCCAGTATGACTCCAAGAAGTCAGGCGGATTTACCTGTTCTCACCTGCGTTTTGGTGACAAACCCATCAATTCGCCATACCTTGTGACAACTCCCGATTTTATTGCCTGCCATGTACCCAACTACCTGCGCAAGTACGATATTCTCAAAGGTATCAAAAAAGGCGGCACCTTCCTGTTGAACAGTCTGTGGGATACTGAAGAAACGAAAAAACACCTTCCCGATTTCGTGAAAAGGACGTTGGCCGAAAAGAACATCAATTTCTACATCATAAACGCCACCAAGATCGCCGATGAGATCGGACTGGGTGGCCATACCAACACCATCCTGCAATCTGCCTTCTTCAGGATCGCCAATGTGATCCCTTACGATCAGGCTGTTAAAGAGATGAAAGACGCCATTGTGAAATCCTATGGCAAAAAGGGTGAAAACATTGTAAAAATGAACTTTGCCGCCGTTGACCGCGGAGGAGAGATCGAAAAGATAGAGACCGATCCTCAATGGAAGAGTTGTTCAGGCAAATTCGAAGCCGACACACACAACCGCCTGGCTCCGGAATGGGTTAAGCACGTGGCCGACGTAGTGAATGCACAGAACGGGGACGATCTTCCCGTCAGTGTGTTCAAAGGTTACGAAGACGGAACCATGCCCGCCGGTACTGCTGCTTTTGAAAAACGGGGGATCGCCGTATTTATTCCCGAATGGAACGCAGAAAACTGTATTCAGTGTAACCAGTGCGCTTACGTATGTCCCCACGCAGCCATCCGTCCTTTTGTGATGACCGAAGAAGAAGCGGCAAAGGCACCTGAATCCGTGAAACGCACAGCCGGCAACGGTCCGCTTAAGGGATACCAGTTTACCATTCAGGTGAGTCCTTTGGATTGTGCAGGTTGCGGCAACTGTGCCGATATATGTCCCGCCAAGACCAAAGCCCTTACCATGAAATTTGCAGAAACCCAAATGGCCGAGCAGCCCAACTTCGACTACCTGCACGCCAACATAGGTTACAAGGACACGATCGTGCCAAAAGCTCAAAACGTGAAAAACCTGGGTCTCACACAACCCCTGTTCGAATTCTCGGGGGCTTGTGCCGGTTGCGGTGAAACTCCTTATGTAAAGGCTGTTACCCAGCTTTTCGGGGATCACATGATGATCGCCAACGCTACAGGCTGTTCCTCCATTTACGGAGCTTCCTTCCCCTCTTCCCCCTATTGCAAAGACCGCAACGGACGTGGACCGGCCTGGGCCAATTCCCTGTTCGAAGACAATGCCGAATATGGTTTTGGTATGCGTATAGGTGCCGAACAGGTGCGCGAGAAACTGGCCAATCTGATCATCGCGGCCCAAAAGAAAGACAACGTAAGCGATGATTTGAAGGCCCTGTTTGAAGCATACCTCCCGGTACGTAATAATTTTGAACAGGCTGTTGCCCTGGCCGACAAGATGATTCCTCTGCTGGAAGGATCCAAAAACCAGCCCCTGCGGGAAATTTACGAACTCAGGGGATTCCTTACCCCCAGATCCCAGTGGATCATTGGCGGTGACGGCTGGGCCTATGACATTGGGTACGGTGGTCTGGACCACGTGCTTGCCAGTGGTGAGAACGTGAATGTACTTGTACTTGACACCGAGGTCTATTCCAACACCGGCGGTCAGTCATCCAAATCCACCCCGACCGGGGCTGTTGCCAAATTTGCCTCTTCCGGCAAGAAGATCCGTAAAAAAGACCTTGGAATGATGGCGATCAGCTACGGATATGTATACGTTGCCCAGGTAGCCATGGGTGCCAACCAGAACCAGCTGCTCAAGGCTTTGAAGGAAGCCGAGGCTTACGACGGTCCTTCTCTGATCATCGCTTATTCGCCCTGTATCAACCACGGCCTGAGTCGCGGTATGGGACAATCACAGCTGGAAGAAAAACTGGCCGTAGAAAGTGGTTACTGGCAGCTTTACCGCTACAATCCCACACTGACCGATGAAGGGAAGAATCCTTTCACCCTGGACAGCAAGGAACCCGACTGGAGCAAGTTCCAGGAATTCATCAGGGGCGAGGTCCGTTACAGTTCATTGCTCAAAACTTTCCCCGAGCAGGCCGCCGAACTATTCGTACTCACCGAACAGCATGCCAAAACCCGGTATGAGAACTACAAGCGCCTGGCCCAGTAAACTTATGATGGGCATACAAAAAAACCCGGCCAAAAGCCGGGTTTTTTTTATCAGAAAATCGCTATTCCTCCGGGTTCATTTCAGGCAAACTCTTGTATGCCTTCACACCCAGTTCCCTAAGCTTGTTCGCCTGCCCGATCAGATTGCCCTGCCCTTCCCGTAACTGTCCCATAGCCGTATCGTAGGCTTCCTGGGACTTCTTTATGGAACCCCCCAACAAATAAAGCGTATCCACAAAATTTTCAAATTTCTTCAGCAACAATTCTCCCCGCTTGGCGATCATCATTGCGTTTTTGTTCTGCATCTCCCGGCTCCACAGGTCAGACATTAATTTCAGGCAGGCAATCAGGTTGGTGGGACTTATCAGTACAATGCGTTTACGGTAAGCATAACTCCACAGTGAAGGATCCTGCTGAATGGCTATTAAATAAGCTGGTTCGACAGGTATAAACATCATCACAAAGTCCAGAGACCCCCTGAAATTGTCATATTGTTTGGCAGCCAATTCGTCAATATGCTTTTTCATGGACAACAGATGTTCCGTCAATGCCGGTTGCTGCTCTTCAGCAGAAGCTCCTGAAGCATAACGTTCATAAGCAACAAGCGATACTTTGGAATCAACCACTATAACCCGTTCCCCGGGCAGGTGAATGACTACATCGGGATACAGAATATTACCCTGCTCGTTCCGGAAAGATTCCTGCATTACATAATGCGTATCCCGCTCCAGTCCGGACTGCTCAAGGATCCGTTCAAGGATCATTTCCCCCCAGTTTCCCTGCGTCTTGGGACTTCCTTTTAGAGCCTCTGCAAGATTATTGGCCTGTGCGCTCATAACATTTGTCTGCTCAATCAATCCCCTGATCCTTTCCTCCAATGTAGAACGCTGCCTTGTATCTTCAATGTGCGTATCCTCAACTTTTTTCTTAAACTCCAGGATCTGTTCTCCCAGTGGTTTGAGCAATTGCTGCATACTTTGCTGGCTCTTGAGCTCAAATTTTTGTGTATTCACCTCCAGGATCCTGTTGGCCAGATTTTCAAATTGCAAGGTAAGCTTCTCCTGCATCTTTTCCAGCTCCTCCTCCTTCAGCTTCAATGCCGTCCGGGCCGAGGCGATCCCCGAAGCCAGATCCCTGATCTCGGTTTCCTTTCCCCTGACCTCGGCATCTTTTTCCTTAATTTCCACATCTTTACTGCGTAACTTGCTGTTAATCAGCGACCAGGCTGCCAGCCCTCCTGCGATGGCCCCTATACCAAGGCCTGCTATTATTGACACTATATCCATAACAACAAATTTAGCAAAAAAGCGGGTGNNGCACTATTTTCTCCAGAGCCTGCTCATGTCTTCCAGTGTCTTGCCTTTTGTCTCGGGAACCATCTTAAGTACGAAAACAGCAGACAACAGGGAGAATACGGCATAGATCAGGTAAGCCCCGCCGGTACTCCACTCGGAAAGAGAGGGGAAGGTGGATGATACCACAAAGTTCGAGATCCACTGAGCCGCAACGGCAATGGCCACTGCCTGACCCCGGATGGTATTGGGGAATATCTCGGAGATCAGGACCCAGGTGATGGGCCCCCAGCTCATCATGAAAGAAGCCGTGTAGATAATGATAAATACCAGGGCAGCCACGCCGATCACATCCATGAAAGAAAGCACGCTCAGGGCCGCCATGCCGACCATCATGCCTATGGAACCTATGACCAGCAGCGGTTTACGTCCGAACTTGTCGACGGTAAAGATGGCTACCAGGGTAAAGATGATGTTGACCACACCCATTACCACTGTCTGCCTCATGGAAACGTCGCCTGAAGCGCCCAGATTTTCAAATATGCGCGGGGCATAATACAATACCACATTGATCCCTACTGCCTGCTGGAAAAATGATAGCAGAATCCCTATGATCACTACGGTCACCCCGTATGAGAACAGCTTTTCCCTTTTTTCAACCACCGTCTCCTTTATCTCTTCCAGGATGGTCTTCGCAACGGAAACCCCGTTGATCTTTGTCAAAACATGCAGGGCTTTGGTTTCGCTCCCGGACATGACCAGGTAACGCGGGGTTTTGGGAACCATCAGCAACAACAGGCCAAAGGTGGCGGCAGGAAATGCCTCGCTCAGGAACATCCTTCTCCAGCCGATCTCCATCATGGCCACTTCAATGTTCCCCGTCAGGTTCATCCGGATCAGGTAATTGACAAAATATACCACCAGCATACCGAAAATGATCGCAAACTGGTTTACCGACACCAGACGACCCCGGACGTTGGCGGGGGCCACCTCGGCAATGTACATGGGACAGATGGCAGATGCAAGACCTACCCCTATCCCGCCAAGGACGCGGTAGGCATTGAAAGTCAGCAACAACTGGAAGGAAGGTTTCCCGTATTCAAAGAACAGTATTTCAGGACGCCAGGAACCGATAGCAGAAAGGAAGAACAACAAAGAAGCAAATATCAAAGAATTGCGCCTTCCCCAGCGGGGAGCCAGCAATCCCGATATGGCACCGCCAATGACACATCCTATCAGGGCACTCGATGCCGTGATTCCGTGCCATCCTTTGCTGTAAATGAAATCCGTCGATTGCGAAAAGAAAGCTTCCAGGGCTTTTTCGGCTCCTGAAATCACAGCTGTATCGTATCCGAAAAGCAACCCCCCCAAAACGGCCACAAAAGTTATGGCTCCCAGGTATACTTTACTGCCTTTATCCATATTTTTCATTGCGGCAGTCATACTATATATACATGCTAACAATGGTTTCGTAGAGCTCCTGCTGTCCGCTGACCTGAGGGGGCTCGGGCAGTTTGCGTCCGTATTCGTAAAGGGCCTGGAAATCCAGTTTGCCTTCTTCAAATTGTTTTCCCATGCCGGCATCGAAAGAGGCNNTCCTGCAGGTCTGTGGAATTCCTTCTGACATGCGCGTCAAAGTTCACGCCTCCGTTGTGCAGCCCGCCTGCCTGAAGCAAAACCATCATAGCCTGGGTTACTTCCCAGATATCAATCGGGAACTGGTCGGTGTCCCATCCGTTCTGATAGTCACCCCGGTTGGCATCTATGGATCCCAGGATGCCGGCATCGGCAGCACATTGCAGTTCATGTTCAAAGGTATGGCCCGCCAACGTGGCATGGTTTACTTCGATATTGATCTTGAAGTCCTTGTCCAGATCATATTTCTTCAAAAATCCCAGGATGGTCTCCACATCTGCATCGTATTGATGCTTGGTGGGTTCCATGGGTTTGGGCTCGATAAGGAACGTCCCTTTAAAACCTTTGGCACGTCCGTAATCGCGTGCTTTCTGAAGCATAATGCCCAGATGGTGTTTTTCACGTTTCATGTCGGTGTTCAACAACGACATGTATCCTTCCCTTCCGCCCCAGAAAACGTAATTGGAGCCGCCCAGTTCGATGGTGGCGTCAATGGATGTCTTGATCTGTACGATAGCCCGTGCAACCACGTCAAAATTGGGATTGGTGGCTGCCCCGTTCATATAACGTTTGTTCCCGAATACATTGGCCGTACCCCAGAGAAGCTTGATTCCGGATTCCTGTTGTTTTTTCTTTGCATAAGCCACGATCTCTTTCATGCGGGCTTCGTATTCCTCTACCGTGCCGGCTTCGGCAACCAGGTCCACGTCGTGGAAACAATAATATTCTATACCGAGCTTTTGCATGAACTCAAAACCGGCATCCATTTTCTCCCTGGCTGCTGTTACGGGATCTGCAGATTGCCACCATTGGCGGTTCTGTGTTCCCGGTCCAAACTGATCCTGTCCGTCTGCGCATAAGGTATGCCAGTAAGCCATAGCAAATTTGAACCAGTCTTTCATTTTTTTGCCGTAGACCACTTTTTCAGGGTCATAATAGCGAAAGGCCAACGGATTGCGGCTGTCCTTTCCTTCGAATCTGATCTTTCCGATACCCGGAAAATACTCTTTTGTTGCCATATGAATAATGTTTAAATGTTGGATAATATAGTTTCAAGCTGATTTTTCCATTGTAGGTAAGCTTCTTCCAGCGGATCTTTCCACGAAGGCTTAGGCTCTTGTGTCTGTACCAGTTCCAGTCCGGAAAAACAGGCTTCCCGGCTCAGATACAGACCGGCTCCCCAGGCAGCCCCGCGGGCAGCCCCCAAGGCTCCGTCGGTATTGTACAACTCTATGGTCGCATTGCTCAGGGTAGCTACGGTGCCGCTAAAGACAGGACTCAGGAACATATTGGCCTTCCCGGCACGAATGACCCTGGGTTCCATCCCCATTTGTTTCATGATCTCGATCCCGTAACGGAA
>LFSY01000022.1:15900-17898 GCA_001512865.1 Rikenellaceae bacterium DTU002
GTAAAACGGTTTTCCAGCATCCTTTCGGCTCCGTTCCCGAAAGGAAGGACCAGAACCCCGTCACTTCCCGGAGGCACAACGGCCGCTTCACGGTTCATCTGGTCGTAGGACAGATCCGGGACCAGGTTCCTTCGTACCCAGGCATTCAGAATACCCGTGCCGTTGATGCACAAAAGGACCCCGTAATGGGGATCGTTCTGTTTGTGGTTCACATGCAGGAACTGGTTGACCCGGGAACGTTGGTCCGCAACGGATTTGTCGGTGATACCGTAAACGACTCCCGAGGTGCCGGCCGTAGCCGCCACTTCTCCCGCTTCCATAACATTGAGAGAAAAAGCGTTGTTGGGCTGATCCCCCGCACGGTAGGAGACGGGGGTGCCTTTGGGGATGCCAAACTGTTTTTCCATCTGGAGGGACGTGTGGCACTGAACGCCCAGGGACGGTTTGTGTTGGGGAAGACAGGATGCCGGTATCCCGAAATAATCCCTCACGAATTCCGCAGGTGCGTCTTCCTTGAAATCCCAGAGGATCTGTTCCGACAACCCGCTCTCGGTCGTGGAGATGTCTCCGGTAAGTTTGTAGGCAATGTAATCTCCCGGCAAAAAGAATTTGTAGGTACGTTCAAAAACTTCCGGTTCATTGGCCCTGACCCAGGCCATCTTGGCGGCCGTGAAATTCCCGGGGGAATTCAGCAGCCTGGCAAGGCACTTTTCCTTGCCGATATTCTCGAAAGCCAGTGCTCCGTATTCGACTGCCCTGCTGTCGCTCCATATGATCGAATCCCGCAGGGGCCTCCCTTCCCGGTCAATACAGACCAGACCATGCATCTGGTAGGTGATCCCGATGGCCCCTACATCTTTTAGCCCGTATTCCGTGTTCAAAGCCTTCAGGCACCAGCACACATTATCCCACCACATATCGGGATCCTGCTCGGCCCACCCGGCACGGACTGCCTTAACGGGCATCTCGGCAGCCGGGTAAGTAAAACTGGCAAGACACTGACCTGTTTTGACATCCAGCAGGGAGACCTTGATAAAGGATGTCCCTACGTCAATTCCTATGCTTTTCATATTATTCGTTCCAATTAATGAAATTTAACTTCCTGGTTTTCTTTTCTTCTTTTTTGTATCGGTTCTTGTCAAAGACAAAATAAGCGGCAGGTTTGTGAGGTACGCCTTTTTCCTTTTCTCCCGTTGGCTGGATATATCCGCATCCTATGATCTTCTTGCGGAAATTGCGGTGATCAATCTCCACCCCAAGGATGGCCTTGTACAGATCTGCCAGTTCCCTTATGGTAAATTTTCTGGGTAAAAGCTCAAAGGCAATGGGAGAATGTGTCATGTCCCGGCAAAGCATCGCCAGCGCCTTTTGCAGGATCTGCCTGTGATCCATGGCCAGGGACGTGATGCTTTCCACTTCTTTCCACAGGGCTCCTTTTTCTTCTGTATGGGAAAGGATCCTTTGGTCCAGCTTCACCAGTGCGTAATACGCGACGGTTACCACCCGCCGGGTATTGACCCCGTAAAAGGTGTTGATCCATTCCAGGTCCTCGTCTCCCACGCGAAAAGGATCAGAAAAAACAGACAATTCTTTCAAAAAAATATCACCCAGTCCTGTCATCTCTTCCAATACCCTGTAAGCGGCAGAAGGGATGTCTTCGTTATCAAAGATCAGACTGCCCGGCAATTTGTGGTCCTGACCGTTACGCCTTACCAGAAGGCATTTCAGACAGCGGCCGTCAAAACCGAATACCGCACAGTCGACAGAAATGGAATGATTGGTCTGCACAATTCAAAGTAAACAAGAATCTGCGGAAAAACCAAACTTAGTGTAAAATGTACACTAAGAATTTATTCAATAATTTTCAACAGTACCGACTCCAGCCCGGAGTCTTCCGAAGAAGGTCCGTACAGGATACGGTAACGGGATCTTCTGCCAGTCCGATCGCACTTCCCGTACACAGAACAAAAATCACGGGTTTGCCCATGGCTTTCAGTT
>LFSY01000022.1:17946-21895 GCA_001512865.1 Rikenellaceae bacterium DTU002
CCACTGCATGGTGGAATCGTCGGCATTGGGTCCTATAACGGCAATACAGTCAAGGTCCTTGCTCAAAGGCAGTACCTGGTTGCTGTTTTTCAGCAAAGTCATGCTTTTGCGGGCCATAAGCAACGCCTGTTCAGCATGTTTCGGACCGGCCCAGGGAAACATCCAGTTGTGCTTCCGTGATCAGGCCTTCCTCCAGAGCCCTGGTCAGCGCCCGGTAACTGTTCCCGCACTCCAGGTCCGTCCCTGCCAGAACCGCATCTGCCGAGGCCGTCGCTGCGTCGGGATGTGTTTCATAATGTGACTTTTATTCCATGACAACTATCCTGTGCATGAGTTCGTCCAGGTCGTGCACCGGGCGTTCCAGTTCCAAAGGTATGGATTTCCGGGAAAAAGTCTGAAAATACAACAGGCAGGCATCCCGCCACCATTGCGCATCACGGGCCTGGATCTTCAGTCGGTATTGAATATCCAGGAAACGTCCCCTGTCAATATAGGGTTCCAGTCCATCCCAGGTTTTCTGGAAATCCCGGGCCTGGTCCACACCCAGTGTATAAAGACGGCACATTTCCTCCCACAATGTGTTTCCGTTTTGCATCCTGTGGTCCCAGGGCACATGGTGGAACCATAAGATCAGATTCTCGGGACACGTATCCACGTTATCATAGATTTCTGACAAAGGAGCATAGTACTGGCTTGCAGCGTTGCTGCCTGTCCGGGAGCGGTCAAAGCCCACTCCCGACGCATCTGCCTTGTGATAATACGGCGGCTGCCAGTCAGGCCTGGAGAACGGATCGTTTGCCCAGGGCTCCGGACCGTAATGGTGTCCGGTATAAAACAGGTGGTGCAGCCCCAGGGGCATCATGTAATTGACCACCGCTTCCCTGGATTTCATCATCATGGACTCTAAGGGTCCCATCAAGCGTTCATGGCCTGTAAAGGTCATGGCGATCCATTCCCGGAGGATCTCCTCTGATGTCAACCGGTGGTCCCAGGCCAGTCGTCCGAAAACAAACCAGTTGGCCTGGGCCAGATGGTGACCGGTCCAGTTCCGGTCAGTGCCTGTGTTCGCCACCCCTGCTATGGCCGATACAGGGTGTTCAAACAACGATCCGTCCGTGGTCTTTGCCACCGTCGTTCCTGGCCCAAGCGCATAGGTGTCGGCATCCAGCACTTCCTTATACAACGGGGCCAGGTAAGCCATCTGTTTTGACCAGCCAAGGTATTCCTGGGTAATCTGGAATTCGATCATCAGGGGCGTTTTTCGCATAGCTCCGAACAACGGGGTAAAAGGCTCCCGCGGCTGAAAATCCACCGGCCCGTTCTTCACCTGCACTATAACATTCGAAAGAAATTCCCCGTCCAGGGGCATGAATTCCTCATAGGCCTGTTTGGCCCGGTCTTCGCTTTCGGGACTGTATACAAAGGCACGCCACATGACCAGCCCGCCAAATGGTTCGACTGCCCGGGCCAGCATGTTGGCCCCTTCTGCATGGGTGCGTCCAAAATCCAGCGGACCGGAACGGCCCTCGGAGTTGGCCTTTACCAGAAATCCCCCAAAATCGGGAATATAACTGTAAATTTCACGCACCTTGTCCTTCCACCACGCATTGACTGCGGGATCCAAAGGGTCAGAAGTGGGCAAACCGCCCAGAACCTCGGGTGAGGAAAAATTTACCGACAGGAAGACTTTCAGACCGTAAGGACGAAAAATGTCGGCCAGGACACGTATCTTCCGGAGGTACTCAGGAGTCAGAAAACAAGCATCGGCATTTACGTTGTTCAGTACCGTAGCGTTGATGCCCACAGAGGCATTGGCCCTGGCATAATCGCGGTATCGGTCGCTCACCATGCCGGGCAATTCTTCCCATTCCCATAAGGACAGTCCGGCATACCCGCGTTCAACGGAACGGTCGGGGTTGTCCCAGTGGTTCAGGATCCTCAGGTCGAAGGCCGGATTTTCACATATATTCAGGTTTTCCAGGCTTTGCCCGGTCTGCATCAGGCGTAACAGGTGAAAGACACCGTACAAAACCCCCTTGTGTGTCCTTCCGGCGATGTAGAGCCGGTTGCCCGAGCTTTTCAGCATATAACCTTCCGGGCCGGTGCCGTCCCGTTCCTCGCGTGAAAACACCTTTCTGAAGGCCACGTCTTGCCATGTTCCGGCCAGAATGCCTCCGTATTGTGCAGCGTGTCTCGCGGAAACGCGTACCGGGGAAACTCCCGTCATGTGCGCTAACCCAATACAAAGCTCTTCCACAGCCGCGTCGATGGTCCCGGACTGTTCCCCTGTATAAAGGCCTTTGAGGAAAGGGGCATAAGCGTCCCGGAGATCAGCCTCCAGTGGCCGGTAACGCAACCAGAGCCGGTATCCGTCATCATCTTTCAGTTTTCGGACGTTGTGGTAGCTTTCCGGAGGTCCCAGGTAGGAGGGAAGCAATCCGCCCGCATCAAGTTCCAGCCGCTGAAGGACAAGGAACGGATCGACAGCCCTGATCCGCAGCGTATGAAGACCCGGTTCCCTGATCTGGTGGATGGTCTCGGAACGGATGATGTTGCTTGCCACCCAGTTTTCCCAGTCCTTCAGGCCGTATGTGCCGTGGAGTTCCACTTCCCTGAAAGGTTCATTGTCAAACGCCACGGCATACCTGAGGCTGTTTCCGTAAAAATCCAGCGTGGGAGAGAACAGGGCATGAACCTTCACCTCTCCGGAAGAAAAGAACACAATGTCATAAGACAATTCGGCCACTTTCTCACGCGGTATGTTTTCATAATCCACACTTGCAGAGATCCTCATTCCGGAATGCGTCCTGCCGAAGTCCGGGATATGTTCCCACACCCAGGGATCTTCCTGGACACAGTGACTGTAATGGATGGCTTCCATGGCCACATGTCCGTTGCTTTCAAAAAAAGCACCCGTGGGGGGAGTCTCCGGAACGAGAGGATGGCAGATTGTAACGGGAATACGCTGTGTTGCGCCCGTATCGTCTGTCAGCTGCGCATATGTTTCCGTTCTGCCCAACGGGACCTTGTTCCAGTCAGCGGTCAAAAAGACAGTACGCTGTGCGTCAACAGACCCCTGAGGGGAAGATACCTGCAACCAGGGATGTCCCGTTTTCAGGGTAAAACGTCTGGGCTCTTTTCCTGTATTGAAGATCTCAAAGAACAAGGTGTCGCTGCCAAAGGGATCCAGTTCGGGCAGTGAACAAGCCTCGGGGTCCGGACTGATCTTCAAATGCCCTTCCGGGGGAATTTCGGTCCACCTGACTGCGGGCATAACATTAACCGGAGGTTCCTGCCAGTACGTATAGCCTATATGTGTCTGTGACATCATGTGGTTCCATTTCCCGTCCGAGAGGTCATTATGGAAATAATCGGTCAGAAGGGAATCTCTGGTAAACAGTTCTTTGACACGATAGGCCATCCGGTTGGCAGCAGCCCTGCCCTCACCGGCGTACAGATGATTCCTGGCAGCCGTTACGTACAATTGATTCAGATTGGCACATGCCTGTATGGGAAACAGGACCAATTGGCAATACGCGTCCCTGAATGCTTCGTCCAATTTGTTGTATAACTCAAGAGCCCTGACTTCAAGCTGTTTATATTCGTCAACAACCCTGTCAGCCTCGCGGTAATTGATCAAATGATACGTTTCGGGGCTTATCAGTTCCGGTTTGCGCCTTCCGTTAAGCAAGGTGTAGGACGTGATCAGTTCCCCTATGGAGTCTGCGTATTCCGGTCCAAAATGTTCAGATGCCCATGAACGGGGGTAGGCACTCATCCTTTGGCGGGTCATGGCAGCCGGATCCCAGGCCATTTCCAGGAAAAATGCAGCCGGGAATTCCATCGGTTTGATATCGCCCACATTCACCACCCAAATACGATCCACACCGTGTCTGTAACACAGATCCATCTGCTCCCAAACACGGGATATGGGATTGGTGTTCAACCA
>LFSY01000017.1 GCA_001512865.1 Rikenellaceae bacterium DTU002
TAAGAACAGGAATATCAATAAAAGAAAGAGGCTGACTTTACAGATCAGCCTCTTTTTTATTGCTCTTTATGCATTTGCTCTTGACTTATTGAACGACAGACACCTCCCATTTGCTTCGCAAACGGGTCCTTCCCTCCGCGGGCGCGAGGTCTTTCTTATCAATAAGTCAATGAGCAAATAACACATTAAGCTTCTTAGTTCCAGCCGGGATTCTGGGTAATTGTATACCCTTTATCTTCATACATTTCAATGACATCCGTACAGACAGGCTGCAGGTAGTTCCTTACTGAAAAACCATCCCGGTTTTGGACACCCTGAGGAATGTAAAATCCTACCATATCGGCTTTGTTTGTCCCGTCGTAAACAATGATTGTCCCGTCCGGTTTCATGACTTTCAATGCCTTGGCATCTCCCTGGTCAATCTGTTTGCCGGGTATCAGGTAATTGAAATTGATGTCATTCCCTGATTGGGTAGTATTGAAATCACACCAGGTTCCCAACAACAGGTCGGGATTTTTCGCTCCATCCATCAATTCCAGTTTTCCCCACCGGCGAAGATCCAGAATACGGTTGTTTTCAAACACAAATTCCATGCGACGTTCCCTGCGGATCTCCCACAGAAGCGGATCGTTCACAATCCCTGCCAGTGTGTTGGCTTCACAGGAAGCCGTACGTGCAGGATCGTCGGGAATGGCACCCAGCATTAAAGGAGCTGTTTTCTGTACCCCCTGAGCAATGGCGAAATCATCCAAAGGCCTGTTACGTATGGCATTTATGGATTTATCCAGGTCGCTTTGTGTGACGGCGGATCCTCCGAAGGAAAGAGCCAGTTCCTGTTTTGCTTCTATCCAGTTCAGCACCACCTCGGCAAGTCTTATTACCGGGAAACCGTTCGTATTGGTGCTGGATCCGTATTTTGCGGGACGTGGATCCGAACAGTTGTCAAAAGAATACGTTACCCCTACCCTGTCAATAAACTTGCATACATAAAGCAATGTTGCTGAAGACTGCAAAGGGGCTCCCCAGAAGGTGGCTTCAAAACGCGGGTCACGGGTGACGGTCATTTTTTTCAAGTCAAAATTACCGGCTTCCTCAACCGTTGAATTCTGCCAGGGTCTCCCGTCATTGCAAATGAACGATTTGGCCAAAGCCAGGTTCGCGGCAGGAGTCTGTGATTCCGTAAGATTGGAATACGAAGCTATACAGTGGGTTGTGGACAGTTCTGCACTGTATTCCCTGTATAGGAGAATTTCGTTACCCGGTTTGCTGTCAGAGCCGAATAGCGAACGAAAATCGGTATCAAAAGCATATTTGCCCGAGTTTATAACCATGTTACCTGCCGATACAACCAATTCCAGGAATTTTTTTGCCAGATCGTTGGACCCCGATCCGGGATGATACTTGTACCAGGTGCCTTCAAAGAGCATGTAACGCGAAGCCAGTGCTGCCGCTACATATTTGTTTACATAGTTTTCTCCGTCGTTCGTCCTGATGTTTTCAATGGCATAGACGAAATCTTCATACACCTTATCCATAACGGTTGACCTGGGATCCCGATCTTTGTACTGTTCGTCCATATCGGTGTCGCTAACGGGATGATCGTAATAGGGAACATCTCCGAATGATTGCACCAGGCGGCTGTATTCCATACCCCTGAAAAGCCTGGCAACACCGTTCCAATGGTTATACTGTTCTTCAGTAAGATACCCGTCCTCTTTCATGGTAGCCAGACGGTCAATTAGGGTGTTCCATTTGCGGACCCATCCGAAGTTCCACGCAGATGCACCGCTTTTATATAGCCAGTAAATGGTAGTAGCCGATTCCGAACGGTACCAGTTATCGGCGGGAACGGCAGCTAGAAATGATGTTTGTTTTCCGGCCGAGGTCATATCGTCGTTAAAATTCGCACCTCTGTAAGGAACGTAAGCGGTACCCCATGATCTGTCGTATCCGTTGAAATAATTGGGATAACCTCCATTCACAAACAGACGTACATTGGACTCGTTGGTCCAGTAGTTTGAATCGTCCATAGCCGTCTTCTGGGGACGATCCAGAAAATCGCTGCACCCTGCAAGGGTAAATGCGGCTAATAAACTTAAGATGATTATTGTTTTATTCATTGTGTCTGGTTTTAGAAAGTTAACTGAAGGCCCACAGATGCGCTCTTAAAGGTGGGTACGCCCACACCTGTACGGGAAGAATTGTAGTTGGTCTCATTAAGGTAGGAATATCCTGCTATTTCCTCCGGGTCTATAGGCAAACCGCGAAGGTGATCAAAAGTCAGGAAATTTTCCAGAGACACATAAATACGTACATTGCTGATCATCGCCTTACGGGTCAACTGCCTGGGCATGGAATACCCGATAGTCAGGTTTTTCATTCGCAGATAGGCCATGTTCAACAGATACCTGTCGGATACCTGCATGTTGTTACCGGTGCTGCTTGCTCCCAGGTTATAGGCCCGGGGATAAAAGGCATCGTAATTACTATCGATCACGTCACCGCTCCCGTCATAGGTTTCGTACCAGAAATCCTGGGCTATGACCTTAGGCATGGCTCCGTCGGAAGAATTGAATCCGGGAATGGTAAGCGGGCTGGCTCCCCACATTTCACGTTTACCCACACCCTGGAAAAATACCGAAAAATCAAACCCCCTGTATTCCATACCAAGACGGAAACTGTATTCGTAACGCGGAGTAGTGTTCCCTATCACGGTCAAGTCTCCGTGATCATCTATAAGCTGGCTCCCGTTGTTGATCACGCCGTCCCCGTTGAGGTCCTTAAATTTCACATCACCCGGACCAAACCTGAAGTTTGAGCTTGTCTGCAACTTACCTTGTGTAGGAGCATTTGGATCAACCAGTTGGTAGATGGTATATCCGTCTGAACTTTGCATGGTTACAAGACTGCCATTCTCGTATACAAAATCATCGTTCTGATACAGTCTGTCAACCTGGTAACCCCATATTTCACCGTATACTTTGCCTTCATACCAGGAATTGATACTGGTAGTACTTCCGTATTTTGTAATATGGGTAAGGGCATCCGATAAAGCAGCGCTTGCCGTGATGCGAAATCCGTTTCCAAATTGGTGTCCGAAGTTTAAGGAAAATTCCCATCCATTGGTCCTTAAGGATCCGAAGTTTCCCTTGGGTGCCGTTGTCCCGAAAGTATAAGAAAAACCTTCCCCGGGAACGATCATGTTTTTGGTATCTCTCTGGTACCAGTCAAACGAAGCACTCAGCTCACCGTTCAGCAGACTGATATCAAACCCCAGGTTAAGTGTAACTATGTCTTGCCATGTGATAATGGAGGATACAGAAGCCGGAGTACCAAAATAAGTATCTCTTGCCCCGGCGTGGAGCCAGTAGGAATTAGCTCCGCTCATAGTGGGAACATACAATGCGTTACTTACAGACTGGTCCCCAATGGAGCCCCAGGACCCGCGCAGTTTAAAGCTTGTAAGAACAGGTCTGGCAAAACTCATCCAGGGTTCTTCCATCAACCGCCATCCGAACGAGAAAGAAGGATACCAGCGCCATTGAAGGTCTGTGGGGAACTTGGATGTTCCGTCATAACGAAGATTGGCCTCCAGCAGATACCGCTCCTTAAAATTATAGTTGATACGGCCGAAGAAACCCAGCTGGGAATCCCAGCGGGAATCTCCGCCCGAAGTTTGTGTCCCGGAGGCCAGGTCAAACTGTGGATTGGTATAATCCAGCAATTGCAATTTCTGGGACCAGGAATAGTTGTAATCATAAGCCACCGAATTCATTCCTACCATAAAATTGAACATATGAGTATCGTTGATGTTCAAATCATATGTGGAAGTAAGGTTTAACGTACTTCGTGCACGATTGGCTGCAGACCGGTAAATATGGTCGGGATTGGAACCGGGAGCTGTATACCGTGAATAGTTGAGCATATAGGCAGGGATGGAAGCTCCCAGGGCGTTGAATTCATTCCACTCGTTGTCCCTGTATACCCGGGAGCCGTCTTCATTATTTAACGGTATTGCTGCCACCCAGGTGTCTCCGGCCAGAAAACTGGTTCCGGGTTGAAGTTGTACGCTTTCCTGGTTTGAGTAAGTGTAATCCAGGTTGATATTCCAGTTTTCCGTTGGTGTTAATGTCAATCCGGCGTTGGCACTGGTAAAGTTATTGGTGGCAGATGCCGTATTGGCCACAGCCGTTTCATAAGTGGCATTGCGAAGCGGATTGCCGCTCTCGTCTGTTTCCGCCATTGGGTAAGTAGGTCCCCACCTATACATATAATACCAGATATCTGCCGTTGTGGAGGATGTGGCATAAGCCCAACGTTTCTGCGTTTTGGAATACATCAGACCGGCGTGTACGGAAAGGTATTTATTGATCTGGGTACTAACCCTTGCCGATGCGTTCCAGCGTTGGAAGTCATCGTGTTTGGCCGTTTTCATCATACCGTTCTGATCCAGGTATCCCAGGCCGATATTGTAATCCGTTTTCCCCGATTTGCCATTGACAGATATGTTGTGACTTTGGGTGGGAGCCCATTCACGGATCAGGTAATCGTACGGATCGTAAGTCCTGACCCCAATCTTACGGTTACTGGCATCTACATACCAGTCACGGCCGTATGTCATGGGATCGTAGGGATCTATGGTGCCTCCGTATTTCTTTTCCCAGGCAACTGCCGCATTGTACCCTGCCCTGTCTATGAGCCAGAATGCCCCTACAGGCGTGGTGGTTCCAATACGCTCAGCAGCTTCAACCGTATAATGCAAGGCATCTGCACCGGCCATTTCATATTTTTTGGACATATTCTGAAATGACATATTTCCCGAATAATTCACACTGACACTTTCTGTCCTGGCTCCCTTTTTTGTAGTGATCAGAATTACTCCGAAAGCAGCCTTGGACCCGTAAATGGAAGCGGAAGCCGCATCTTTTAATACAGATATGGATTCAATATCATCCGGATTGACCAGCTGTATGCTGGGGATCTCAACGTTGTCCAGCAATATCAGAGGTGTAGTTGATCCTTCAGCGGAACCGACGTGACCACGAATCTTCATGATGGCATCCGAACCGACTTCGCCGCTGCCCACCTGAATGGTAAGCCCGGGTGTAGAACCCTGAAGTGCACGGCCTACGTCTGCAACGGGACGTGATGTCAAAGCCTCCTGTACGTTTACGGAAGATACGGCTCCCGTCAGGTTCACTTTTTTCTGGGTGCCGAATCCCACGACCACTACGTCTTCCAGTGTAATGGCATCTTCCTCCATAATAACATCAATCCTGGCCCGACCGTTGACAGGTACTTCAATGGTCTTATACCCAAGTGAGGAAAATGACAATGTTGCAGAAGAAGGCACCGTGATGGAATAGTATCCATCCAGATCCGTGGTGGTGGATGACACCGTCCCCTGCACAACAACCGTAACCCCTACCAGGGGGCCGGTCTTATCCGAAACATTCCCGGTTACGGTAATGTTCTGAGCGCTTGCATACGCCGAAATCAGCATGATGCAAACCATGAGGATAGTTTTTTTTGATAGCATTGATTAAGTTTTTAGGTTAGATATGTGATAAANNTTGGAACAAATTGAGGATCAGTTCCGCGAATATAATAAATTATATCGACAAGTAATAACTTGGAAGTATTGATCAATAAAATTTGTATAAAAGATATCCAGCAGTAGCGTTTTTGATTATAATGGATGTTTACAGAAAAAGTGGCCGCCTGACCCT
>LFSY01000125.1:0-2444 GCA_001512865.1 Rikenellaceae bacterium DTU002
AAAAGTACAGCTCAGGCCTCTTCCGGATTCACCCTGGAAAGATTACCTGTTGAAAATTTCAGATACGTGATGGCCTTTCCCTGTTCCAGGAACTGTTTTTCGTAGAAAGTGCGGACCGTGATCACCGGGTCATCAGGCATTCTTTTTCCGTTGTATATATCGGGGTCCGATTCCAGCAGGATCATTCCGGGCCATCCCCTGACAACTTCCCGTGTAAAGTCGTAAAGAGACCGGCTGTCGGTTTTCAGGTGTATCTGGGCATGGGGGACCAGGAAATTCAGGTATCGTTCCAGGAAACGTGCCGAGGTAAGCCTTTTGTTCTCTTTTCTTGGCTGGGGGTCGGGAAACGTGATCCAGACCGCGTTCACTTCGGAGGGAGCAAAAAAACTTTCGATAAGTTCTATACGCGTCCGGATGAAGGCTACGTTCTTCAGACCTTCCTGCTGTGATGTTTTGGCGCCACGCCACAGCCTGGCTCCCTTGATATCTATGCCTATATAATTGACCTCCCTGTTTCGACGGGCCAGGGCGAGCGTGTATTCTCCTTTTCCGCATCCGAGTTCCAGTACAAGGGGATTCTCGTTGCCGAACACTTTCTGTTTCCACAAACCTTTGAGCGGGTGGTCTTTTTGGAACACTTCATCGTACGACGCCTGAAACAGGTTGGGAAATGTCTTGTTTTCCTCAAAACGGCGTAATTTATCTTTGCCCATGCCGGTCTTTTTTCATGGTCAATCCAACCGAAACGATGCCGTGGAGGGTACGTTCGGGCATGTTGTGCGACAGGCGCCAGTTACAGAACGGGGTATGGGCATAGAATCCCACAGTGTCCAGGTCAAACCTGTAATCCAGAAACTGTCCCGAACGTATTGCCTTATCAGGATCCAGGGAGAACCAAAGCGTATCTGCGGGTCCACTCCGGGCCACGACCAGGGAGAGGTAGGCATGTGCATAATCCCCCGAAAGGCGTACATCAAGAGAGGTCTTATAGCGGGCAGTGTTGTCGGGAACGGGCAGGACCATTTCCAGACGGTTGAACCTGTCCCACTCGCGGTCGGGCAGGTTCAGCTGCAAATGGCTTGCCGCGGGGGGAGCGCAGGAGACCGCCGCCAGGAACAGGCTCCGGAAAAACATTTTTTTGACCTTATGGATTTTGAAGATCGGGTTTCCCATTTTTCCTGCGATTGTTTTTCCTCCGTTTGTTTTTTGGTTTTTTATCGAAACGCGTGATGCTTTCTTCACCGGCTGCTGACCTGAAACCGTTTTGTTCGCCGTTGTTCTTTTGTTTGGGAACGAGGGAGGGAACTTTGTTCCCGGCACGGTTTGCCGCCAGCATTTCCCTGACCCGGCCGGTTTCCACAGGTTGCATGTTGGCCATGCTGTGCGGGTCGTAGCTGAACCACATGATTCCCTTCAGTACATCGGTCTTTACAAGGTAAACCGGTCCGTCTTCCGTTTCAACGGGATGGTTCACCTGGGGGATATCCTTCTGGGCATCCATGTATACGGGCGTTTCGTAATCGATGCAGCATTTTAGCTTGGAACACTGTCCGGCGAGTTTCTGTGGATTCAGGGAGAGGTCCTGGATCCTTGCCGCCTGTGTGGTGACGGAATTGAAATCGGCCATCCACCTGCTGCAGCACAACTCCTGTCCGCACACCCCAATTCCTCCGATCAGGCCGGCTTCCTGACGTGCTCCAAACTGTCTCATTTCAATACGGACGCAAAATTCTGCAGCAAAGAGCTTGATCAGACGTCTGAAGTCCACCCGTTCGTCGGCAATATAATAGAAGATCGCTTTTGTGCCGTCCCCCTGGAATTCCACATCTCCTATCTTCATCTGCAACCCTTCTTCGGAGGCTATCCTGCGGGCGCGGATCATGACATGATGTTCCCGCGCAATGGCCTCCTGCCACTTTTCCAGGTCAAGCAGCTTTGCCTTCCTGTAGATCTTTTTGAATTCGTAGGTCTCCAGGTTCAGCTTATGACGTTTCATCTGCCTGACAACCAGCGGTCCGGCCAGGTTGATCAGTCCAATGTCATGCCCCGAAGCCGCTTCTACGGCAACAATGTCCCCTACTTTCAGCGGCGTTCCGGAATCGTTTCTGAAATATCCTTTATGCGTGTTCTTAAAACGTATCTCAAAAATATCATTCCCCTGCTGATCGCCCAAACCTTCCAGCCAGTCGTAAGTAGCCAGCTTGGAACAACTGTAATCCAGGGTACATTTCAGGTCTCCCATGGGGGTCCTTTCCACAAGGCATCCGCGTGAACAGTCGTGTTGTATGTTTTTTTCTTCCATTTTTCCGTAACTATCTCTGCAAAGATAGGAAAAAGTCAAATGCCAGCGAGCAGAACAATACCCTGGCATTGACATTGCGTTCCAGCTGTTCGGCAGCCGTGTTCAAACGGTTGTAGATCTTCCGGAAAAACGATTCTGACAT
>LFSY01000125.1:2533-9848 GCA_001512865.1 Rikenellaceae bacterium DTU002
GGATGCCATTTCCTCGGCCCAGTCAAGGACTCCGGAAGGTTTCCCCGCCAGGCAGAGATCCAGCAGCTCTTCCAGGTTCCGCCCGGCTTCCCTCGGCAGGGGCCTTTGGTCTTTTGGGGGAACCTGCACGTGCATGCAGCGGCTCCTGACGGTAGGCAACAGTTGGTCGGGACGGTGGCTGACCAGGAGAAAATACGTCCCCGGGGACGGTTCCTCCAGTATTTTGAGCAATTTATTGGAGGCGGAAACATGCATCCGTTCCGGAAGCCAGATGATCAGCACCCTTGCCCCTCCTTCAAAAGAACGAAACTGAAGTTTTCTCAGGATGTTGCCTGCTTCGGCCGTTCCAATGGTCCCCTGTTTGTTCTCAATATCCAGTTTTTCATACCACTGCTGCTCCGTAATGTCCGGATTTTCCAGCAAGGCCTTTCTCCACAGGTCAAGAAAGTCATCTGTAACAGGCAGCCGGGAAGAAGATGCGGAGCCGGAGCGGTTCACGGGCACGACAAAATGGAGGTCGGGATGTGTCGCGTTTTCGGTTTTCCGGCAGGAAGCGCATGATCCGCACGCCTTTCCGTCCTCCTTGTCGCCTGAACAGAGGATGTATTTAGCCAGAGAGAGGGCCTGCGGTAAAGCACCTGAGCCCTCTTCTCCACTAAACAATATGGCGTGAGACAATGCGTCTATTCGCACTTCAATTCGGTTTTGATCTTATATTCGGCAATGGATTTGAAATTGGGATCGTTCAGTATCTTCTTGTAGTAGGCGCATGCGTTGGCTTTGTCTCCAAGTCCTTCGTATACTACGGCAATACGGTAGTACGTGGTGTTTATGTCTTTGGCAGCGGGGTCTGTTTTCATGACTTTTTCCCAGGCGGCAAGCGCATCAGGGAAACGTTTCAGTTCTATGGCGGCAAGACCTAAAAGCTTGTTTGATTGTACATTGTCAGCCAGTTCAACGGCTTTTTGAGCAGCACTGTACACCTTGTCCCAGTCTTTGCTCTTCTGTGCGTTCACGGCATTTCTGAGGTAGATGGATGCCATCAGGCGTTTTGCGTTGTCTTCCTGGCCCAGTTCAGCCGCTTTTTCAAGGGCGGCAATGGCCTGGTCTTCCAGTCCGCTGTTCGCAGAGGCCTGTCCGAGTCTCAGGTAGGCGATCCCGTTGGCGGGATCCAGTTCCAGGACTTTCTTGTAGTTATCTATGGCCGATGCAAAATCTTTATTTCCGAAAGCATCGTTGGCCATTATATAGAATACTTTTGACTTCAGATCGTTTACCTCTGCCGGTATCCCTGATTCATCTCCGTATTCGGCAGCGGTTTGTGCGGCCTTGTCCAGCAAAGGCAGGGCTGACACACCTTCTCCGTTGGCGGCCAGTTCTTTTCCGTGGCGCAGGTATAGCTGGGGGATCAGGCTCTTGCAGTCGGTTACGACCGAGGCGCCTTCTTCGCCCAAAGCAGCTCCCAGGTCCAGGGCCCGGTTCAACTGCTCTATTGCGACGGTGTAATTGCCTTCCTGTGCGGCGGTTGCTCCCAGGTTGTATGCTTCAATGGCGGCGTTGAGGTCCTGTGCCTGCAAGAAACCCGTACAGGCGACAAAAAGTACAGCGGTAGCGCAAAAAATCTTGAATTTTCTCATTGTTCAGTATTTATATAGAGTTAGAATTAACGACTTCTCAAGCTCACAAAGATAAAGCTTTTTTTATACCTTTGCAATTACAGATTACATAAATTGTGCCGTATGAGATTGCGTTTCACTGCTGTCAGCATTATTATGTGTATCGCCGTGTCGCTTTTCGGATCCGTCCCGGCAGACAATCCCATACCTCCGGACAGCCGTTTCCGTACCGGACGGCTTCCCAACGGACTTACCTATTATATTCAGATAAATGACCTGCCCCGGGGGCAGATGCATTTTGTCCTGGTGCAAAAACCTGAAAAGGAGCCCTTTTTTAAACAGGTCCTGACATCGCCTTCGGATATGAAGGAAGGAGTCGCCCTGCTGGTTCGCGCCTTAAGGGAACAGCTTGTCACAACCCCTTCCCGGTACAGGCCGCACCTGCAGGGTGTCATCCTTGCCGGGCCGTTTCATCCGGATTCTGCCGAGATGGTTGTCAGGAACGAACTGGGAGTCTTGCCCGCCTCTGTAGACGTTATGCAGGCACAGGAAGTCCCCAGGGGCATCGACTCGGCATTGGCCGCAAGGTCTTTTACCGCCAGGCCGTTGCCGCCGGTATTGCAGGACGGATATCCCCGGATTGAAATTTCCTTTCCCCTTCCCGGCCTGCCCCGTGAAATGCGTACCGGAAGCGAATTTTATGTCATGGATTTCATGCGCCATGTCATGGAATTTGCCGCAGCCGGGCATCTTTGGCCCGAGGCCCGGGTCTTCACCGACAACAGGTTTGTATGGGCATCGAGGGTGCACCCCGACAGCCTGACCCGATCTTTTTGCGCCCTGGCACAGGAGTGTGTCCGGCTGGCCGGCAACGGCATTTCGGAGGAGACACTTCACCTGGCCCGGGAAGATTACCTGAAAAGGGAACAGTGGATCTACGAGAACAGGAATGCAAGCACCAACGAGCAATACATACAGGCCTGCATCCGTCATTTTTTTGAAGGGATACCCATGCCTACGGCCACATGGCGGTATTGGTTTGTGACCCGGATGGCCTCCTACGTGACGGCCGAACATGTGAACCGCTTCATACAGGCCACACTTCTTTCCTCACCACCCCAAATTTCCCTGTACAGGGAGATCGGTCCCGCAGACACGCTCATTGAGCCTGTCAGGTTTTTACCCGGTGAACTCATGGAAGAAAGGTCCCGGCTTACGGAACAGCTTTCGGAGATGTTGTTCCCTTTTGATGATACACAGTTGACAGACCTGGCTGCCAGGATCCTGGACATTGATCTGAGATTGCAGCTTGACAGCCTGGAACGGAGCCAGGTGATTCCGGTCGTGGATACGGACAGCCTGCACCGGCTTTTTGGCCGGGTATGGCGCAACACGGATATGGTGTCTGCCGGGAAGCGGGTAGCGTTTCCGGTCGATACCACCACCCGCGGCAAGGTGGAACGCCAGATGGCCACCGCTCACCAGGGTGTCCTGGTATGGCAATTGTCAGGAGGTTCACTTATATACGTAAGGCCCGACACGCTCTCACGCGGAAAAGTATATTTTGCAGCGGTGGAAAGGGATCCACGTGTTTTTATGCCGTTTGTGCCCGGAGACATCTTCCGCAGGGGCAGGGGTCCCCTGCTATGGAAACAGACAACCCAGGGCCTGCTCCTGCAAAATGTCACGACGCCCGACTCCCTGCACCTGTTCATTCCGGAAGCTGCATCACAGATAAACAGATTGTTGCGGTACCCTACAGAAATGCAGGACATGTGGAAAGAAAGGGAACAGCACCTGAGATCGTCCAGGGACCTTTCGCGGACCATTATGCTGGACACGCTCCGCACCCTGCTGTTTGACAGGCGTGCGCCCGGCAGTCCTTCTGCCCCCAGGGGATTTGATTTTGTCATTACCGGAGATATCCGTACGGATTCCCTCCTTGTCCTTGCCGAAGCGTTTCTGGCAGGGATCCCCAACCGCGATCTGCGTGCCGCATCACCCGTCCCGGTTGCCGAAGGGATACGCAGGGGACTGTACGATCATACGATCGCTTTTCCGAATCCGGCCGCAGAAAGCAAGACGGCGCGGGTGTATTCCGGGTCCTGTCCGTATACCCTCGAGCAATACGTCTTGCTGAAGATGCTTGACAGGCTTGTTGTCCGGGCGACCGACCATTCGGTATACGTCCGGTCATCACTGGAGTATTATCCCAGGGGTCATTATTTCCTGTACCTGGGGTTTTATGCCCCGGCATCTGATTTTGCCTACAACGAACACCGGCTGGAACAGGTGCTGGCCGATCTGGCAGCGTACGGACCCTCTTCCGAGCAGTTGCAACAGGCCCGTCATTCCCTGTTGGTGGAACACCAGGCCAATGTACTTGAAGCCGGCTTCCATTGCGGGATGCTGATTGACTACAGCCGGAGCGGAAGGGATTTTGTTACCGGTTATGAAGACCAGCTCCGGCAAACGGACACGGCTACGGTAAGGGATTTTGTGAGACAGATCATGGAATACGGCAATGCAGCCAGGGTGGTCCTTTCAGGTGCAACAAATGTCCCTGAAGATGCGTCTTATTCAAAAAATCCGTAACTTGCACCCCCTTACGTAAATTTTACTTAAAGAAAAAACCGTATGTTACGTATATTAAAACGGATGGTTTTGCCTGCACTGGCCCTGCTTCTGAGCGGATGCATCAAGCCGGGCAGCGATGAAGTGCTGGTTACTCCGTATACCAAGATTGATTTCACGGCGGGTACGGAAGCCCGCGAATTTACCATATCCTCCAATTTCCTCTGGACCATTGAAATTGCCGATACCTGGCTTGCGGTTAATCCCATGAAAGGATACGGAGACAGGAATGTCACGGTTACCGCGTTGCCCAATACAGACCTGGAAGCCCGGCAGACCTCCTTTTTCATACTGGGAGAAAAAACACGCAGGGAAATCACCGTATACCAGGCCGGAGAGATCCCTGTCCTGTCGCTGGATAATACACAAAAAACGGTGCGCGCCCAGGGGGACACCGTTTCGGTAGGGGTGACCTCCAACGTGGACATGACCGTCACCAGCGAGGCCGACTGGATATCATTCAAAGAAACAAAGACCGTAACGACTAGACGTTATGTGTTTACGGTCGGACAAAACACCAGCCTGGAAGGAAGATCGGGACGGATACGTTTTGCACAGAAGAACGGAACCCTTTCGGCCACATTTACCATAGTGCAGGACGGGGAAAGTCCCGGCGTAGAAGTAGATACAGAACAGGTTGACGCCGTGGCTGCAGGAGGTCAGTATAAAGTAACGGTCGTATCCAATATTGAATGGGAAGCGATCACTGACACTCCCTGGATCCACATTACCGGCACACGTCTGATGCAGCCGCACGACTGCGTTTTCACCGTAGATGAGAATCAACGGGTGGAACCCAGGCAGGGGTCGGTGGTCATTCACGCTCCCGGATATCCCGGTCTGGGACAGACAACGGTACACGTTAGCCAGCAGGGGGCGGAACCTGTGGCTGTGCTTGACCCGGAAGCCCTGAAAGATGTTCCTGCTGCCGGCGGCACGTACACGGTTGCGGTGCAGGCAAATTTCAACTGGGAAGAAGATCTTTCCGGAACCGAAGGCTGGGTGTCGGAAGCAGTACGCCAGACCGGCGGACTGAAGATCACCGTAGACAGGAATGACGATATTGAGCCAAGGACGACCCAACTGCGCATTGTACAGGAAAACGGGACCTATGCGAAAAACATTTCCATTGACCAGCTGGCAGGAGAGAAACAGCTGATGCTTCCCCCCCAGGGGAGTATCCCGGGGGTTCCTGCCGCAGGGGGAATCGTGGTAATTCCCGTCACATCCAATGTGCCCTGGGAAGCCGGAGTTTCTGAAGACTGGCTGGCCGTTGTGCAGACCAAGGGACTGGAAACAAAAATCCTGACCCTCCAGGTCAACCCCAATACACGCATTGAACCGCGTCAGGCGCTGTTGTACGTGATGACACAGGGGACAGATGTAATGGCGTTGAGCCGGATCATTACTCAGGAAGGTGCGCTGCCCTCGATCACCTGCGATCCGGACACCCTTCAGGTCCCTTCGCCGGGAGGATCCTATACGGTCCCGGTAAATGCCAATGTGCCCTGGAAAGTGCTATCCCAGCCCTCCTGGGTGGAATCCCTTGCGGTGCAGGCCGCCGGGGAATATGACGGGACTATTGCCTTTACCGTTCTGCCCAACAGGCAGACCGTGCAGCGCACAGGGAAAATTGAGATTTCACGTACCGACGGGACATTGCGTACATCGCTGGTGGTCCGGCAGGATCCGGAAGCCGTTTTTGTAAACGCCTCGGTGGACGTTTCCGGGTCATTGCACAACGAAGGCGACTTGTTCACGCTTACCGTGGAATCCAATCTGCAGACCGACTATCTGCTGGATGTATCCTGGATCGTGAATACAGGCAAAGCGGTTGAGGACAGGACCACTACCTGGACCTTCCAGGTGATGCCCGTTCCTACGGTCAGTCCGCGCACTGCATTGCTCAAGGTCCGTGAAGCGGGATCAGACCAGGTGTACCGGTCGTTCAGCCTGGTACAGCAGGGTGCGCGCATTGCCCAAAGAGACAGCACCGCGCTGGTGCGGTTCTACAATAATATGAAAGGATGGAACTGGAGGGATACCCATTTGTGGAACCTGCAGTTACCCGCTGAAAACTGGGCCGGGGTGACCCTGGAAACAGCCGTCAGGAACGGGGCCCGTTACGTGAAAGAACTGGCATTGTCCAACGGCCGCCTGGACGGTTCGGTAGGTGACGGACAGCACAAAGACCCCTTGTCCGAGCTGACCTTCCTGGAAAAGCTGGACCTTTCCGACAACAGCGGGATCACCGGATGGCTTCCCGTATCCTGGAAAGACCTGAACAACCTGGAATCCCTGGATCTGGGAAACTGCAACCTGACCAACTTCCTTTTACTGGGGTACAACATCCCCGTACAGTATGCCACGGGACTCAGGAACCTGAAGGTTTTCATCATTCTCAACAACCTTCTGAACGGTGCAATTCCAAGGGAAATACTTGATCATCCGCATTTTGCGGAATGGAATTTCCAGGTGAACATGCAGCCGCAAAAAGGCACCAACCAGCTGAGCCTCCCCGATGAGCCCTCCGACCCCTGAAAACCCAAGGGTTTCCAACAAGTTTTCAACAAAAAAAGTTTTGCGGTTTCAAATAATCGTTTAACTTTGCACTTATATATATCATAGCCAAAAACTCAAATTTGATAACTTCTAAAAAACTTTTGTTTAACTTAAAATTTTTAATGCATGAAAAAATTTTTGAAATGGAGTGCAGCCTTTTTAGTACTGGGTGTACTCGCCGTAGGCTGTATTAAGAACGAGCCCAGCCAAGGCATTGAAGCCATGCGTAATGCAAAGGCTGCTTTGCTTACCGCTCAGGCCGCTCTTGAACAGGCCAAGGTACAGGTAGAAGCCGCCAACGCCGCTTTGATCCAGGCCCAGGCAAGCCTTCTGAAGGCTCAGGAAGCTATTGTAGCAGCCCAGGCCAAAAAAATTCTGGCGGAAGCCGATCTGATCCAGGCCGAAGTTGAATGGCAAAATGCCCTGACAGATTTCCATAAAGAAGGATGGGCCATTAGAATCCAGGAAATGGAAATTGAGCTCGAGGTAATTCGTGCCGAAGC
>LFSY01000125.1:9894-12668 GCA_001512865.1 Rikenellaceae bacterium DTU002
CTCGCCAACATCGGTACTTTGTCACAGGCCCTTCTGAACGCACTGGACGGGATCGTACTGCAGATACAGGCTGTCATCCTTGACCTTGGCCAGGCTCAGCTGGACCTGAACTTTGCCAAAGCCCAATACCTGTGGTATGTAAACGTTGAATATCCCGAGGCCGTTGAGCACGCTGTCCTGCACATGGAACGTGACAAGATGAGGCTGGAATGCCAGATTGAATACCTGGCCGGTGTAGTAGAGGCTTACGAAGCCCTTTACAATGCTTATCACGGTGAATTTGACGAACTTATTGCCGGCTTCCAGGAAGTGATCAACGCTTTGCGTGCCGGTATCGCCGAATACGAGATTGAATTCATCAGACTGCAGGAAGAATTGTTGCTCTTCAACACCACAGCTTTGAATACCGCCCTGACCAACCTGACCAAGAACAGGACAGTAAGCATTACCGGCGTATTCTCCGACGGTGGTGACGACCCCAACATCCACGTGGTTGACGGAAACTACAAACTTGTGAATTTCCCCTGGCAGGCAACTACCAAAACCACCATGTTCGATGTCATGAAGAGGGATATGCGCGTGATCGCCGACACCCGTGCCGAATTTGAAGACCAGGATTCCGGCGTGATCGAACGCAACATCGCAGCCAAAAAAACTGCTGCCGATGCCGCTGTAAAAAAATATACCGACAACTGGAACTTGTGGCAGAAATATTACAATGAAGCCCGCATTACCGGCAGCCATACCGGCTCCCGTTACGTTGCATGGGTAAATGCCTGGACCGCATGGGATGCCCAGATGGCCAGCTACAGGGTACACCTGAATACCTATGATGATATGTATTCCACCGCCGACAGCCTGATCCAACTTTATATGTATTATCTGGACGGAGTTATTGATGTGGAAGACGGTCTGATCACACTGCCTGACGGCGGTAATCTTTCTGACGTACTGGGAGGTATTTATTTTGATGCCGGAAACCTGGCAGACTTTGTATTCGGTAGCAACGGCCAGGCTGTTATAGATCTGATCAATGTGATTACCGTGATGCTTGACATCCCCGGTCAGATGGATGCCATCGTTACCCAGTTGAAAGCCATTATGGACGGTACACACGATGAAGGATGGCCTGCTTTCTGGGATCATGCCACCGATTGGAGTTTAAAGGCAACCCCTGCATGGAACGATGTTATGCGTGAAGTGTATGCCAATTCCAACAAGGAAATTACGGATATGTCCAAAAACGAATGGTCTACCTGGTTGTTCCTGTACTGGTTGTTCGAGAACAGAACCGTAGAAATTGGTCTGGAAGGTGCCGGAACCGTGATCATGATCAATGAAGCCGGATATACCAACGCTGCTGCCGTTGTCCTGACAGATTTCTTTGGACTGGCTGTTGACGATTATGACGATAAAATGAATGGCCCGGATGACACAAACTTAATAAAAGCCATCGAGGCTTACTACAAAGCACTAACAGGACTGACCACCAAGGAAGACCTCATGTTCAGCCCGTTTGGCAGAACATGGCAGGTTACAAAAGGAACAGACACTGACTTTACAGAAACTGAAGCTAAAGCAGCATTTGCTTCTGAGCCGAAAATAAAAATATGGCATGATCCCAAATTCTATACTCCTCCGACAACACAGGGCTGGATTTCCTGGAATCCTGAGGACGCTCCAAGACCGATAGATAGTATAGAAACCAGAGATGGAGAAACTCATAACTTCAATTATCTCTACACCACGCAGCCGGAAAATGAAAATGAATTCTTCTTTGTACTTGAAGGAGCCGATGGCGAGGGCCGCAGTGAACTGTATCCTTCTCTTGAACTTGGCGGTGATCCCACATACCTGGATTGGTACTGTAACCTCTGGGTGGATTACAGCGCCCTTCTGGATGCCGGAGATGATTGTACAGAAGAGACTTCCACATGGGCAGGTGACCTGCCGCTCTGGTTATGGGAAGATAAAGGCGACTATACCACAGACGGCCATTACTTCCGTGCCATCTGGAAACTTCGTGATTACCAAACCTACCTGAACACCTACAACCGTGTTAAAAACGGGGAATACGAAGCCTTGTACAATAAGTTGATTGAACTGTATGGACCTCTGGCTCAGGAATACAATGCGCTTGTAACTGAGCTTAACGCCATTGATACTCAAATTAATGAAAAAGAAGCTCAACAAGCCGCCCTGCCTGTTCGTATTAGCAGTTGGGAAGGGGACATCCTTTACTATGAAGAGTTGATAGCTAAAGCCTGGGACGCTCACAACCAGGGTAACATGGCAGATGAAGGATTGTTGTTGGCATGGCGTGGTGCAGAAGCAGACTTGTTGGAAGTCCAACAGGAACTTCGCAGGATAGAAGAAAACATAGCTCTTTACGAAGCCGGATACGGTGTTTATACTTGGTGGGGAGGTTTCATTGCCGATGAAACTGCCATATACCAGGCAAGGATAGATGCCATCCTGGAAGATATTGCCAATCTGCAGCAGCAACTGATAGCTCTTGAAAACATCAGAAGCGGTCTTATTGAGAACTATCAATAAAAATACGGATAAGATTTGCGTATAATGATAAAAAAACTTAGCATATTTCTGATAGCTGTTCTAACGGTTGCGTCCCTGGGGGCGCAACCGGCGGAACGCTCCGGAAGTGCTGTATATGCTCCACGCGCGGGACAATTTCAGGTCTCTGCGGTTTTAGGTGGCGGACTATACTTTGACTATCTGGACAACTTAACTCCCCTGTTGCCAAGCTACCTGCC
>LFSY01000091.1:0-6559 GCA_001512865.1 Rikenellaceae bacterium DTU002
ATTCCCGTTTTGGTCAGACAGACGAGGAGTCTCTTGCCGCTTCACAAAGAATCGTTCATACGGTAAGGTCCGGTGACACCCTGGGAGCACTGGCCGTAAAGTATGGTACGACAGTCAGGCAGATCTGTTCGTGGAACAGCATATCGTCCTCGACAACGTTAAGAATTGGCCGCAGACTGATCGTAAGATGAATAAAACCGTACTGATTACCGGAGCCGGTTCCGGGATAGGGGAAGCTATGGCACGTGTGTTTGCCTCACAGGGATATTCCCTGCTGCTTACCGGGCCGGAAAAAGACTTCCTGGAAAAGGCAGCACAAGGGTGTCGTGAACCGGGTGTCACTGTTAATGTCTTTCCTGTTGACCTTGAAGATCTTTCATCCATAGATGCGTTGGCCGGATTTTTGGATCAACAGCACATCATCCCTGACATTTATGTATTGAATGCAGGCATTTCACAAAGAGCCAAAGCATTTGAAAGCGATTTTGAAGTTGACCGCAAGATCATGAATGTGAATTATTTCGGACACGTATATCTGGTCAAGCGTCTTAAAAAAATGATCCGGGAAGCTTCTGAAGTGAAGATTGCCGTGGTCACTTCAATTTCCGGACTTTTTGGTTTTCCCATGCGTTCTGCCTACTGTGCTTCCAAACATGCCCTGTTCGGGTTTTTTGAGTCGCTGGATCTGGAGAACCCCAATATCAGGGTTACTTTTCTGATTCCCGGAAGGGTCAATACTCAGATCAGCAAACATGCCGTTCTGGGTGACGGCCAGCCGTACGGAAAGATGGACCGTGGTCAGGCACAGGGTATTTCTGCCGATCGTTGCGCCAGGATAGCCGTCAGGGCCATTCAAAAAGGAACCAGGAGGAAACTCATTGGAGGGAAAGAACTTTTGATGGCATATATTCACAAGTATTCACTCCGGCTTTTTTTTATACTGGCCGGTAAAGTCTCATCAACTTAATTTTTTAATGAAGGAAAAGGTAATTTGTGGCATTCAGCAGGTAGGCATAGGAGTCCGTAACGTTTCGGAAGCATGGGCCTGGTACAGGGAGCATTTTGGATTCACCGTAAAAATCTTTGAAGATGAAGGTGTGGCAGAACTGATGCTGCCTTACACGGGAGGTAAGCCACAGCCCCGTTTCGCAAATTTGGTGTTGAACATGAGGGGTGGCAGCGGTTTTGAGATATGGGAACCCCGAGAACGTGAATTGAATTACCCCGAGACCGAGCCCAGACTTGGGGATACGGGGATCTTTGCGTGCAAAGTAAAATGTCCGGGGATCACTGATGCTTACCGTGCTTTCATGAAAAAAGGGTTGAACGTTTTGAACGAGCCTGTGGAAACTCCCTGGGGTACCGAGCATTTTTTTGTAAGGGATCCATGGGGGAATCTCTTTGATATTGAAGAAGATCAATACGTATTTGTACGCGCTTCGCATCTTACCGGCGGTGGCAACGGGGTGATCCTGGGCGTTACGGATATGGAACGTTCCATCGATTTCTACGGGAAGCTTCTGGATTACGACACAGTCGTTTCAGATACCACGGGTGTGTTCGAGGACCTCGAGGGGATCCCGGGCTGGGAGAATACCTTGCGCCGGGTCCTTCTCAAACGCTCCAGGCCCATTCAGGGTCCTTTGTCTGAACTGATGGGGCCAACCCATCTGGAACTGGTCCGGACCCTCTCTTCCATGCCTTCAGCTATCTACGAAGGAAGGATGTGGGGAGATCCGGGTTTTATCCATTTGTGTTTTGATGTCCGCAATATGGATACGCTCCAACGAGAAGCGGAAGCCCTTGGGCACCCCTTCGTATGTGACAGCGGCAGCGGTTTTGATATGGGGGACGCCAACGGACATTTCTCCTACGTGGAAGATCCCGACGGGACATTGATAGAATTTGTGGAGACCTACCGCGTACCGGTCATGAAACGTCTGGGGGTTTATATCGATTTGCGTAACAGAGACGATAAGAAACCACTTGGCAGATGGTTAACCAAATCGCTGCGATTGCTTTCCTCAAAACCAAAACAAAGTCAGTAAATTAAAGAAGTCCGGCTTCTCCCGTGAAGTAGTCGAAAACTGCTTTCTGTAGCCATTCAGAGGCTCTTTCCAGCGATGCCCCCGGAGGTGTGACAGGAATACACACGTCAAAGTAACGGTTTTCCGGGGTCCATGTGCCCGGGGAAATACTTCCGCAAAAGGACAATACCTTCTTACCGTATTTCTTTGCCAGCCGTGCAACACCCATCGGCGCTTTTCCCATGGCTGTCTGAGAGTCCATCCGTCCTTCCCCGGTAATAACCAGGGCGGCATCCCGGATCTCTTCTTCCAGCCCAACGGCGTCCATGACCATGTCAATGCCCGGCTCCAGTTTCCCGTTCAGGTATTGTACAAATGCATAACCGAGTCCACCGGCAGCTCCGGTTCCCGGAACGTCGCGGTTATCCCGCAACCCTGTGACAGGAGGGGCCATGCGGGCGGACACATCGGCCAGGTTGGCCAATCCCCGGTCAAGAAGCATGATGTCTTGGGGGGAGGCTCCCTTTTGCGGACCATACACAAAGGCGGCACCCTGTGGGCCGCACAACGGATTGTTGACGTCGCAGGCCACGCGGAAAGAACATTCCTCCAACAGGGGGTGTTTTTTATTTGTCCTGACCGAAGTTATGTAGATCAGGTCTTTGCCGCAAAGGCCCGTTTCCCGGCCTTGTTCGTCCCGGAATTCAACACCCAGGGCAGCCAGCATACCTATGCCGCCGTCGTTGGTCGCGCTTCCGCCTATCCCTATCAGGAATTGGCGGCATCCTTGTGAGATCGCATGAAGGATCAGTTCTCCCACACCGTATGTAGTTGTGTTCAAAGGATTCCGGTCTTTTTCCGGAACGAGCCACAGACCCGAGGCAGCTGCCATTTCAATGACAGCTGCAGGAGTACCGTCCATCGAAGGGACAATCCCGTAAATGGCTTCCACCTGTGCCTTAAGAGGACCCCTTACCTTGATGGTCCTGTACACTCCGCCAAGACCCCGGATCATAGCGGTAACCGTCCCTTCGCCGCCATCTGCCAAAGGGAGTACCCTGACGTGAGGAACATCCCTTGAAGCGTGCAGTGCGGCTTTTTCAATGCCCCTGTGAACGGCATGTCCTGCGTCAAAGGAAGTCAGGCTCCCTTTGAAAGAATCCATAGCGACAACAATTTTCACGTCTTACTGTTGTTTTTTTTTAAAAAGACGGTATTCGACAACGGCCTGCAGGATCTCGGTGAATGCATATGCCAGAAAGAGGATCCCTGTAAAGACGGCAAGCGTAACAGCCGTCCGGAAAGGATTGATCAGGATCACAATACTCAAAATGAATATGACCAGCGGGTTGATGTATACGTACCACGGCAACCCAATGCTGTGTGTCCTGCGGAATTGTATGATCCCTACTATCTGGGTGAGGGAGGATACAAGCAATACGATACCGGCCAAAAACATGGCGAATTTTGTGAAACTTCCAGGGAAAAGCAGCAGAAGTATCCCGAATGTCAGGAATGCAAATGAGGTAAGAAACAGGAGTCTTTGCAATCCTTTGTCAGGATTGCCGGCAGTTTCGTTCACCTTTTTTTCTTCACTTTTTTTATTTTGAAGTGCAAAATAAAAGGCAAAGATCCCTCCCACAAGCAGTACGGCAGCCAGCAGTCTGACCAGGGTGATCACACTCCCTTCCGGGCGGATGATCAGAAAAAAACCCAGAATAATTCCCATAATGCCCCTGAGAATTGAATAGCGGATGAAATAATCAGATTTCATAATATGCCTTAGTTTTTCCTATAAAGATAATAATATTTACATTTGTCGGTTACAGGAACATTATGGCGGCATACCTTCAGGTTGAAAACCTTTCCAAATCCTACGGGGATAAAGTTTTATTCCATCAGATATCGTTTCACATCAACCAGGGAGACAAAGTAGCCCTGGTGGCAGCCAACGGAAGCGGGAAGTCATCGCTTCTGAACGTCCTGGCGGGAAAAGAATCTGCCGACAGCGGGGGGAGCGTGAAATTCATGAAAGACATCGGGGTGGCCTACCTGGAGCAGGATCCCGTGTTTGATCCCTCGGTAACGGTTACGGACCATTTGAGACAGGCCAATAAAAAAGTCTTCAGGGCCATTTCCTCCTACAACACGGCATCGTCATCGGGCGACAAAAAAAAACTGGAAAAGGCTCTCAGCGATATGGACCGGATGGATGCCTGGAATTACGACAGTAAAATTGAAAGAATGCTGACTTCCCTGAAGTTCGGTCCAAAGGAAAGACTGATGGGAACGTTGTCAGGAGGAGAGATCAAAAAAGTGGCCGTTGCGGCATTGCTTTTACAGGATGCCGGGTTCATGATACTTGACGAGCCTACCAACCACCTGGATATTGAGGTAATTGAATTTCTGGAAGAGTATCTGTCCGTTTCTTCTGCAACCATATTCATGGTCACACACGACAGGTATTTCCTGGACAGGGTGTGTAACACCATGTATGAACTGGAAGGCGGACAATTATTCATTTACAGGGGGAATTACAGTACATTCCTGGAAAAAAGGGAAGAGCGTATTGCCAACAGGGCTGCTGAAACTGATAAAGCGAGGAACCTGTACCGACGGGAACTGGAATGGATACGCAGTACTCCCTGTGCCAGGACGGGCAAGTCAAGATCGCGGAAAGAGGGTTTTAACAAGCTCAAAGAAAAAATACAGCTCCCTGACAATGAACGAAAGATCCGGATCAATGCAGGTACTGCACGTCTGGGAGGCAAGATCATTCATTGCAAAGACCTGTCCTTTTATTACGACACCGCATGTATGCTCAAAGATTTCTCCTATAATTTCTCAAGGTATGAAAAGATTGGGATCATTGGGGGGAACGGGGCAGGGAAGACCACATTCCTGAAGCTGATCACCGGTGAGCTTACACCACAATCGGGAGACCTTCAGCTTGGACAGACTGTACGTTTTGGGTTTTACCGCCAGGAAGGGATCTGTTTTGATCCGGACGATACGGTTTTTGATGTGGTACACGATATTGCAGAAGTCGTGACACTTGACGACGGGAGTAAAATCCCGGTAACTTCATTTCTGACCCGTTTTTTGTTTCCGCCTTCCACCCATCAGATAAAAGTGGAACGACTGAGCGGTGGGGAAAAGCGGCGTTTGTACCTGCTGACCATTCTGATGCGGAATCCCAACTTCCTGGTCCTCGACGAGCCGACCAACGATCTGGACATCCTGACCCTCAACGTGCTGGAGGAATACCTGGAACAATTCAAGGGTTGTGTGCTGATCGTTTCTCATGACCGGTATTTTATGGACAAGCTGGCGGACCACCTGTTTGTATTTCAGGGCGGTGGTCTCGTAAGGGACTTTCCCGGATCTTGCAGTGAGTATTACCGTTCCCGGCCGGCAGCGCCGGAAAACAAGCCAGAAGTAAGGAAGACAGAGACAAAAGAACCACGTGCCGGGAAAAAGCTGACTTATGCCCGGCAAATGCGCATGGAAGCGCTCGAACAGGCTATTCAGTCGCTGGATCAGGAGAGGGAAGCGCTGGAAAAGGTGCTCTCGGATCCCACGCACCCGCTGGAAGAGATCACAGCCGCCTCGGTAAGGATGGGAGAAATCCTCGGCTTGCTGGAAAAAAGCTGGGAAGAACTGCTCGGTCTGGAAAATCAGAAGTAGATCTTCATGTTTTCATTGGTCGCACCGGTGGCATCAAAAAGATTTCCCCAGCGCGGCGAAGTCGCTTCCCAGATAAATGTTCCCAATCCCATATTGTCGGGAATATCCCGCACTATCCGGTTCACTTCCATGCGGTGCTCCTGGTATTCCACAAGGATTACGGGCTTGTTGTAACGGGAAGCCAGATCGTTCAGGTTAAAACGCAGTTCTTCCAGGGTGCCGTGCCATTGCGGGTAATACGATTGTCCGATGACATCAAATTTCACATCCCGGCTCAGGATCTTGTCAAAGAAATATACCGATTCTTCATTCTGGCCCCCGCAGGCAATGTGTACCATGATGGGAATGGTGGGATCTGCCGCGCGTACACCGGCCGAAGCACAACGCAACAATACCCCGAAGGGCATGTAGGAATCGTCAATTTTCCCCTGGGGCCATAGCATACCGTGGTTGATCTCGTTCCCCGTCTGGACCATATCGGGCCGGACTCCCTCCTCTATGAAACGCCTGATCACCTGGTTGGAATAGCGGTACACCTGTCCTTCCAGGCCGGAGCCGGCGTGTTGTAGCCACGAGGCCGGGGTGTATTGCTTGCCGGGATCGGCCCAGTTGTCGCTGTAATGGAAATTCAACAGCAGTTTCAGTCCGGCTTCCTTAACGCGTTTGGCCATTTCCAGCGTTTTTTCCAACCCGCAGTAACCTTCCGGGGAATACCCGTTTTCTGCCGCCGGATCTACGAACAGGCGCAGGCGAATCCAGTTGAATCCATTGTCCTTCAGGATCTCAAGAACGTCTTTTTCCACGCCCTGGTCCGAGAATACCGTACCCCGGTCTTCCTGCTGCTG
>LFSY01000091.1:6588-7737 GCA_001512865.1 Rikenellaceae bacterium DTU002
TCCCAGGCCATGGTGCCGTACCCCAGACCACCGGGAACAGAACGCACTATGTCGTTGATGCGCCGGATATTGTCTGCGTTCGCCCCGTATTCACATACGCACAGTGGCTTCCCGTACCTTTTGGCCAGGTCGTACAGGTTGGCGTGCAGGTCGTCATAAGTTTCGTGCCATTGTTCGTAGTAGGATAGCCCAATGATATCGTATTGGGCGCCGCAGGTATCCATCTGGTCCAGAAATTGCCGGCACAACGTGTTCTGGCCGCCAAGGGCCAGGTGTACCATCAGGCGCGCATCGGGAAGCACCTCCCGGGCGGCTTTTTGTCCTGCCTTGTACAGGCCCATAAGGGCAGCCCAGTTTTCTTCCTTCGCGTTATCGTCAATATAGCCTTCCGGCCAGACCATGCCGTGATTGATTTCGTTGCCCAATTGTATGATTTGAGGGGCGGCTTCTGCTTCCTTGAGCGTTGTCAGCACGTGGCGGGTGTATTGGTACAGTGCATTTTCAAGTGCTTCTCCCGTAAGCCCCTCCCAGGCAGAGGGTTTGTACTGCTTGTCCGGATCTGCCCAATAATCGCTGTAATGGAAATCCAGGGAAAAGGTCATTCCGGCCTGAATGATACGCCGGGCCATGGCGACGGTCTGTTCCAGGCCGCAAAAGCCTTCCGGGGAGTATCCTCCGGGCGCTTCCGGATTGACGAAGATCCTCAGCCGGATGTTGTCAAAACCATTGTTTGCCATGATATGGCAGATATCGCTTTCGTTACCCGCAGGGTCGGTAAAGACCATGCCACGGGATTCGAATTGCGGAATAAAGGAGATGTCCGCTCCCAGGCTGTGGGGGGGATTGCCGGTTCCGCAACGTCCTGACAGCAGGGCCAGGGAGAGTGACAATAAAAGCGCGGGAAGGTTATGTTTGCAGCGTTTCATGATACACTTATTTTTTAACCTGGTCCAGATCGACCAGGTTGTTCAGTATGGCATAAATGGTAAGCCCGGAAGGCGAATGGATCTGAAGCTTGTTGGCGATGTTTTTGCGGTGGGTCATTACCGTATGCACCGATAAAAACAGTTTGTCTGCGATCTGTTTGTTGGTAAGACCTTTGGCTACTTCCACTATGATGTCTTTTTCACGGTTGCTCAATTCATTCGA
>LFSY01000091.1:7912-8333 GCA_001512865.1 Rikenellaceae bacterium DTU002
TATATGTCCGGGGCGTTGATCCGTTTTAGCACGTCGATAATTCCCGCCCGGAGAATCTCGGATGGTTCAATTATGGCAACGTGGATCTTTCTGCTCATTGTTTCCTGACATTGAGTTCCAGCTGGGAGATCATGGGCACAAAAAGGTTGTCTTCAATAAAATTGTGGGAGGCCAGGTCCTGGGCACAGACAAAGATGTCAAAGAGGACGCTGTTGAGTTCATCTGCTTTTCCCGTGGGATAATACTTGATCAGGATGTTTTTCAGCTCCGAAAGTTTGGATTCAATATTGTCGTGCTGCCGGCAAAAGGTGCGGATGCTGTAATCCCCCTGTTTTGTCCCCGATAAGAGGGAACGGACGTAAGGGAATACGGTGTCTTCTTCGTATGCCATGTGGGTATGTACCTGTTCCACGTATTCGTC
>LFSY01000049.1 GCA_001512865.1 Rikenellaceae bacterium DTU002
TGGGGTCCTTCAAAAAACGTAAATCCGGACCTGAAATGGGAAAAAGGGATAAACTGGAATGTGGGGATTGATTTTTCTTTCTTTGACAACAGATTGTCAGGATCTGTGAACTATTACAAACGAACGCAACAAGACCTTCTGGGAGACTATAATGTTCCCATTCCCCCCTATCTGTATTCAACCACTTTTGTCAATGTGGGTACCATGAAGAATAGTGGTCTGGAACTGGATCTGCATTGGACGGCTGTGAACAGTCAAGATTTCGTGTATTCTATAGACTTTGCCGGTTCTTCTATGGATAATGAATTCGTTTCGTTTTCAAATTCCGAGTACACAGGCCAGGACTATTATTATGTAGCAGGCACTCAAGATCCGTTCCCCTTCCATTACCTGCAAAGAATTGAAGCCGGCAAGAGACTGGGAACTTACTATATGTGGAAATTCGCAGGTGTAAACAAACAGGGTGATTGGCTGGTTTATGACAAAAACGGGGAATTGATACCCGGCTTATCGGCTACAGATGAAGATATGTATGAAGTTGGCAACGGTCTCCCCTTGTTTACAGCATCTATGACGCACACGTTCCGCTATAAAAAATGGGACCTTTCCGTTTATTTCCGCGGTGCTTTTGGATTTGACATTTTCAACATTCACGAATTCTATTATGGTTTCCAGGATGAAGTGGGTAATATAATGGAGATTGCCTATACTAAAAACAAGTTATTCAAAGGCAATCCTTTAGTGTGTGACTATTTCCTGGAAAAAGGTGATTACGTCAAACTGGACATGCTGAATCTGGGGTATACGTTCAATCTGAATAACGATTATTTAAAAGGGATAAGGTTATACCTTACAGGACGCAATTTGTTGACCATTACCGGATTTTCCGGAGTGGATCCTTCTACTTATCAGGTAAACGGTTTGCAACCCGGCGCTTCCGGATCAAGAAGTTATTATCCGTCCAGCCGTCAGGTAATTGCCGGGCTTCAGATAGATTTTTAATATAAATCAAAGAAAAGATGAAATATTTCAGATATACGTTAGCCGTAATTGCTTTTGTCCTTTTAGCAAATTGCACAAACCTGGATGAAACTATTTATGACCAGGTCGCCAGTGAAAATTACTACAATACACAGATGGATGTAATACGCGCGGTATTCCGTCCTTTTGAACATGCCTATTGGAGCGTTCAATCCCGTCACCAGCTGGAGGAACTGTCAGGGGATTTGGTAGCAACCTGGAAAAAGGATGACTGGTGGGAAGACGGGGGACGTTGGAGCAGGCTTCATTATCATACCTGGACAATTGAGGATGAGTTGATTAAAACAGAGTGGGAGGGCTGTTTTTCCGGGATAATGCAATGCAACTATGTTCTGGATGATCTGAATACTCTGGATCCTGAAAAATTCAATTTCAGTGCGGAAGAATATAACAATCTAAAAGCACAATGCCGCACATTGAGGGCCTGGTTCTATATAAGACTATTGGGAAGCTACAGAAATGTTCCGTTAGCTGTGAGTCGCGATGCCTCATTGAATTCCGACGGACAGGTGCCACCCCGGGAATTGTTTGATTTTATTGAAAAAGAACTCACGGAATGTGTTGAACT
>LFSY01000006.1:0-4474 GCA_001512865.1 Rikenellaceae bacterium DTU002
ACGGCAAAAGAACGTCTGGACCTGATATTGACAGCCTCTGAAGACGTGATCAGGGGAATGCTCCCTGTACTGGATGATTGCCTGCGTGCCGTGGTCACGCTGGAACAACTGGAAGATGCAGACCCGCATTCGGTGGAAGGAGTCAGGCTGATCTACAACAAGCTGTTCACCTATTTACAGGGAAAAGGGTTGAAGGTCATAGAGGCCAGGGGCAAGGATCTCGATACGGATTTTCATTGTGCCATAGCCAAAGTCCCTGTAAAAGAGAAGAAATTGAAAGGCAAGGTGGTGGATGTAGCTCTTGAAGGGTACACACTCAACGGAAAAGTAATCAGGTTCGCTAACGTGATAGTGGGCGAATAAGGTACAATATGGCAAAAAGAGATTATTACGAAGTATTGGGTCTTGACAGGAATGCTTCTGCCGAGGAGATCAAGAAAGCATACCGGAAGAAGGCATTGCAATACCATCCCGACAAGAATCCGGGAGACAAGACGGCAGAAGATAAATTCAAAGAAGCTGCCGAGGCGTATGACGTACTGAGCGATGCCTCCAAAAAATCCAGGTATGACCAGTTTGGACATGCGGGAGTGGAAGGCATGGGAGCAGGAGGTCCCGGAGGGTTTGGCGGCGGATTTTCCATGGACGATATTTTCTCCAGGTTCGGGGATATTTTTGGCGAGGCTTTCGGCGGCGGGAACCCTTTCGGGAGTGCTTTCGGCGGACGTGCTGGCACACGCAGAGGCGTTCGCCGGGGGTCCGATATCCGGATCCGTGTGAAGCTTTCCCTGAAAGAGATCGCTTATGGTGCTGACAAGGTGGTCAAGATCAACAAACTCAANNTGCAACGGCAAGGGCGCTGTATCTGAATCCGACATGAAAACCTGTCCCACCTGTAAGGGAACCGGCGTATTTACCCGGGTCACCCATACGTTCCTGGGACAGATGCAGAGCAGTAGTCCGTGTCCCCAGTGCAACGGGGAAGGAAAGACAATTACCAATCCCTGTTCCGTCTGTAAAGGCGAAGGGGTGGTCAAACAGGCAGAAGAAATATCTTTTTCCATACCCAAAGGGGTGGAAGAGGGCATGCAACTCACCATCAGCGGAAAAGGCAATGCACCCAAAAGAGGGGGCGTAAACGGAAACCTTCTGGTCGTTATTGAAGAAGAGCCTCATCCCGAGTTGCAACGCGACGGACACGACCTCATATACACGCTCTTTTTGTCTTTTGCCCAGGCGGCCCTCGGAGAAGACCTCGAGATCCCTACCATTGACGGAAAGGCCAGAATCAAGGTGGAATCGGGTATTCAAAGCGGTCGCATCCTGCGGCTCAGAGGCAAGGGGCTGCCCGATGTAAACGGTTACGGGACAGGTGACCTGCTGGTGTTTATACAGGTGTGGACCCCCAAGAAACTGAGCAGGGAGGAAAAGGATTTGTTGTCTAAACTGAAGGATTCTCCTAACTTTGCGCCAAACCCTGACAAAGAAGAACGTAATTTCTTTGAAAGGATGAAAAAAATGTTCTCGTAATGAAGGAATCCATAAAACGACTGCCGGCACTGTTTACAGCGCTGGTTTCCGTTTTTTACTGTCTCGGGGCCCAGACCCCGGATCTGAAGGGTTATTACCAAAAACCGCTGTCTGTCGAACCCCTTACATTAAGCGGCAGCATGGGGGAATTCCGGGCAACTCATTTTCATACGGGCTATGATTTTCGTGTAGGAGGGGTATCGGGCGCCCCGGTATATGCCGTTGCCGACGGATACATATCCAGGATCTCCGTTTCTTCCGGAGGATACGGATACGCCCTGCAGGTAACGCATCCCAACGGCACGGTTTCTCTGTACGGACATCTGGATGCTTTTTCCCGGGAAGTGGCCGCTTATGTGGAAGAGGTTCAGTACAGCCGGGAAAGTTTTTCCGTAGCCCTGGACTGCTCCCCGGAAATGTTTCCCGTACGTAAAGGTCAACAAATTGGAAAGGCAGGCAACACAGGTGATTCGGCAGGACCACACCTGCATTTTGAGATCCGGTACAGGGATACCCTAAGCGGAGATTCCACGGTGTCTGCCAATTTGCTCAATCATGGCATTTATACCGTTGAAGACACGATGATGCCTGAATTCAGGGTAGTGCAGTTTTACGGATTCACCACCGTTGAAAACGGTCTTTCACAAACACGCCTGCTCGCAGGGTTTCCAGGGAACAGGGACCGGGTGGCTGTCAACGTACCGGACACTTTTTTTGTGGCAGTGGATGCCATTGACCGGATGAACAACACCTGGTCCCGCATGGGTATAGAAACATGGGAGTTTTTTCTGGATGACACGCTTGTGTACCGCTATAGCAATACCGACCTGCCACTCGAACATACCAGGTATATTCTTTCCCTGATCCATTATCCCGAACGCGCGACCAAAGGCCGGAGCCTGCTTAAGACCTGGGTTGAACCGGGGAATGTGATGCGGGACAGGATGTACGCCCCTTCACAAGGTCTTTTCTCACTTCCTGATACAATGGACCATACCCTGACCGTAATCGTTCATGATGCTGCCGGGAACAGCGCCCGAAGATGGTATTCGGTAAAAAAAAGGATTGGTCTGGAGGTGTTGGCAGAGGGGGGTGACAACCCTGTTGAGACGGTCCCGGGTCCTGTGCTCCGGGAGGAGTACCAGCAGTATTTCAGATGGGATCAGGAAAACCGTTTCGCAGCCAGGGACATTCTCATTACCGTTCCTGAAAAAGCCCTTTACAGAGACATGTTGTTTTGTGCCACACGTATCAATGAAGCGGAATGGAACCTGCATACGTCTGAAGTTCCGCTGCATCTGCCCCTGCAGGTCAGTCTGGCCATTCCCGCTGCGATCCCGGACTCTTTATTTGACAAGGTAGTGGTGTTGCGTCAGTCCGATAACGGAAGGGATCCCCATATGCAGGAGGCAGACCCGCGCCTGTGGAGGTACGCAGGGGGCACACGCCGCGACAGCATGGTGACCTTCGGGACCAATGCTTTCGGAAGGTTCATGATAGACACGGACACCATTCCGCCTGCGGTAAGCGCTTCCTTTTCCAGGGGAGCTGACCTGCGGGGACGCCACAACATTCATTTCACCATTAAGGATGCGTGTTCCGGAATCAGCTCCTATTCGGTAACCATTGACGGGAAATGGATGCTGGGAGTACACGACGGCAAGCGTTCCCGCGTGACGTGCGTGCTGGATCCCGAAAGGATCCGCAGGGGGACAAAGCATCAGGTAGTGGTGAACGTCGTTGACCACAAAAACAATACGACGGAATATAAAACTGAATTCATATGGTAACGTACGATCCGCAAAAAGGAATTACGGCCCTGGGATTAATGTCCGGGACGTCCCTGGACGGACTGGATCTGTGTCTGGCCCGCTTTACACGGGAACAGGAAAAATGGTCCTACAGCATCATTTGTGCAGATGCGGCTACGTATCCCGGGGAGCTTAAAAATGCCCTGGCTACGGCACAGTCCATGACTGCTTTGGAATATGCACGTTTGCATTCCGATTACGGGGTTTACCTGGGTGTCCGGGTAAGGTCTTTTATGGAAAAGCATAAGGTAAAGCCACAATTGGTGGCTTCCCACGGACATACCATTTTCCATCAGCCTTCAGTCAGGCTCACGAGCCAGATTGGAAGCGGAGCGGGTATTGCGGCTGAAAGCGGTATCCCTGTGGTATGCGACTTCAGGACAACCGATGTGGCACTTCACGGACAGGGAGCCCCGCTGGTCCCGGTAGGAGACAGGTACCTTTTCGGGGATTTTGACTATTGTCTGAACCTGGGCGGTTTTTCCAACATATCTTCCGAGGCCCCCGGCGGGTCACGGGAAGCATACGACATTACAGCTGTCAATTACGTTCTGAATCATTACACCCGTGCTGAAGGAGAGGATTTTGACAAAGACGGAATGAGGGCACGCAGGGGAACCGTACATTACCCTGTACTGGATGCATTGAACCGGCTTCCTTTTTACCGGCAGAAAGGTCCCAAATCACTGGGAAGGGAATGGGTGGAAGGGGAAATATTCCCGCTGATCGATTCTTTTGGACTGACCACTGACGATGCACTGGCCACTTATTGTGAACATATAGCCGTCCAGACCTCGTTCCACATCCGTCCCGGGGCTAAGGTACTGGTGACAGGCGGAGGTGCATTCAACCGCTTTCTCATGGAAAGGATGACCGCCTCGGCCCCCGCGGTCGTTTACCATGTTCCCGACAATCTTACGGTGAATTTTAAGGAAGCCCTTATCTTTGCATTCCTTGGAGTGCTTTATGTATGTGACATTCCTTCCTGCCTCTCATCGGTAACGGGAAGCCTGCACGACAATATTGGCGGAGCCCTTTATAAATGTTGATAAAAAGTTTGGGTAAAAAGAAAAAAACGCTACCTTTGCAAGCCCAAAATTAACACGATACGTACGAAGATGGACTTAATAAAA
>LFSY01000006.1:4508-5776 GCA_001512865.1 Rikenellaceae bacterium DTU002
CATCTCCTTTTATTGACGCCATTGAAGTAAACAAATACGGCAAGGTACGCCGTGCGCGTATTTTCTATCTGCGCAAGCTTACCGGTAAGAAAGCCCGTATTAAAGAAAGGCGTGTTGTACTGGACAAATCTGCCGGAGCCCAGGCATAAACTATTGGCCCCGTAGCTCAACTGAATAGAGCATTTGACTACGGATCAAAAGGTTACAGGTTTGAATCCTGTCGGGGTCACTGCATCAGGTGGCGCAGCATCTTCAAGATGCAGCGCCACTTCTGCATATGATAATTTGCGGAAGATTCCCTACCTTTGTTTTCATGAAACTGTACCGGCCTTCGGAAGAAGAAGTGACGCTCCCTTTGGTGGAAGGCGTTAAATGCGGATTTCCGTCACCGGCAGAGGATTTTTCCGGCATGCGGCTCAATATTACGGAAGAGATCGTGAAAAATCCTGCTGCCACATTCTATGCCAGGGTAAGCGGCAACAGCATGATCAATGACGGGATAGGTGACGGAGACATACTGGTGGTGGACAAATCGGTGGATCCGTATGACGGCTGTATAGCCATATGTTATTTGGACGGGGAGTTTACCCTCAAGCGCGTGGAGAAAATGAAGGAATGCATCATGCTGGTTCCCGGGAATAAAAAATTTAAACCCATTCAGGTTAACGACCAGAATCACTTTGTCATCTGGGGCGTGGTCCGCTATGTGATCAGAAAATTGTAACCATGTACGCACTGGCCGATTGCAACAATTTTTTTGTGAGTTGCGAGAGGGTCTTCAATCCCGGTCTGAACGGACGACCGGTGGTTGTTCTCTCCAACAACGACGGTTGTGCCGTGTCCCGCAGCAACGAGGCCAAGGCATTGGGCATCAAAATGGGTGTCCCCCTGTACCAGATCCGGGATATAGTGGAAAAATACCGTGTAGCTGTGTTTTCATCCAATTTTGCCTTGTACGGCGATATGTCCGGGAGGGTACATATGACTTTACAGCAACTGGCTCCGGCCATTGAAATCTATTCAATCGATGAGGCATTCCTGGACCTTCGTGGCATGGAGCACACTGACCTTGATGCGTTTGCGAAGAAAACCTCGGCCCTTTGCCTGAGAAATACCGGGATACCCGTGTCCATAGGCGTGGCTCCGACCAAAACGCTGGCCAAGGTCGCTTCAAAAGTGTGCAAAAGCCGGCCGGAACTGCAGGGAGGGTATTTTTTGCATGAACAGGAACAGATAGAACGCATTCTTCCAACGATAGCCGTTGAAGA
>LFSY01000006.1:5785-11266 GCA_001512865.1 Rikenellaceae bacterium DTU002
GCCGCATTTGTGTCGTTACCGCCGGACTGGGTGCAAAAACAGATGAGCATTGTGGGCTTGCGGACATGGAAGGAATTGAGAGGGGAGTCATGCATTGAATTTTCGGATCATGTTCCTCCTAAAAAGCAAATCTGCATATCGCGCAGTTTCGCCCGTGAGATCTGTGACTTTGACGCGTTGTCCCAACAGGTTTCCCTTTTTGCTTCTATGGTCTGTGAAAAACTGCGCAGACAAAAAAGTGCCTCTTACCAGGCCATTGTTTTCCTGTTGACCAACCGTTTTAAAGAAAACGTTCCGCAGCAGTGCGAAAGTCGTATGATCACTTTTCCGGTGGCAACTTCCAGTACCCTTGAGATCAATAAAGCTGTCCTGAAGGAGTTAAGGGTACTTTACAAAAAAGGATATGGCTATAAAAAAGCCGGTGTGGTCTTAACCGGCATTATTCCCGAGGAGGCGGTGCAACTGGATCTTTATGACACCACCGACAGAATGAAACATTCCCGGCTTATGAAAGTCATGGATGAAGTCAATACCAGGATCGGGCGCGGAACACTTTCGGTAGCAACGGAATCCGCGGAAGGGATACGTATGAACAGGCAGCGGCTTTCCCCGCAATATACTACCAAATGGTCTGATATTCCGTTAGTCAAATAAGTATCATTTTATTTTTTTCCTTATCTTTACTCATACTAATTACTTTTTTATGTTATGAGATGGCTTTTGGCCTCCCTGGTTCTCTTTTTCATGTATGGCTGTTCCGGAGCCGTAAATGAGAAACTTCTGTACGGTACGTGGATATTTCAGCACATTGACGGTCGTCAGGTCCATACCAACGATTTTTTTGTACTAAGTTTCAATCCTGACGGCACGGAAATGCATTCCTGCGCTTTGTATGTGGATTCTGTGAATGTGAGATGGTTTCACGGAGAAAATTATACCTATAGATTTCAGTCCGACACAAAAAGAGACATCAGAATATCCGGAACATCGCCTTTGGGTATTCCTGTAGAGCTCACCCTGAACATTTTGAAGCTGACAAAAAAAAGGCTGGTCTATTTTTATGCCGAGCCTTTTTTTAACGGAACCTACTTGTCTGACAGCCGTATTGTTACCTTAAGAAGGCCAAAATCGGATTACTCACAGAAGATCCTGGGTAAATGGGAATTTGAAATGGAAGGACAGCTGTTCAGGATCGATTTTTTGGATAACCGGACTTGCCATTTGTATGTGAATTACGGCGGTTCATGGGTTGTTGCTGAGGATTCCCCCCAGCCGTATTATATTTACGGTGATTTCCTGGTAGGACCTGCCCTCAAGAAATGGGACGCCATTCAAAGGAACCATATGCACCATTACGACAATTGGGAAATAACCATACGTGGAGACGAAATGATCATGAGTGCATACAGGGGGATTGACAATGTACATTTTGAAGTGAAAGCGGTAAGAAAATAACAGCGTGCCTGCTTCTTCTCTTGTTACATACCTGCTCAGATCCCGTAAATGTAAACTTTCTTTACGGGACGTGGATTTTTAACGGAGAAGATTATGCTTATGATTTTATTACTGACGCGGGGGCAGCATTGAAGGTCACCGGGACCTCTCCACTGGGCTTTCCTGTTGATCTGACGTTCAGCATTCTCAAACTCAATAAAAGATCATTCGTCTCACAACACGATCAAATTGCGCCGGCCAAAAGCCGACTATTCAGAAGATCTTTTAGGTGTATGGGCTCTTGCTGCCGACTCGCCTCTTCGATACTATCTGTACGGAGATTATCTTGTCATGCAACCCTTTCCCGGTCAGAACGATAATGAGGAATCTCACATACATCATCACCGGAACTGGGAATTGACCATTCGAAAAAAGGAAATGCTGATGGAAGCTTATCGCGGATTCGGGATAATCCCCGAGAAACTTGCTGCCCGACGCATAAACTAAATAAAATAGTTGCATAACTAAAAAATATAGTTATATTTGTGGTGAGAAGCAATATTAATTATGAAACTCACTGCAAAAGAAGAAGAATTAATGACCTTTTTCTGGGACAAAGGTCCCCTCTTTGTAAGGGAACTCCTGGATTGTTACAGCCACCCCAAACCCCATTTCAATACCTTGTCCACCATCGTAAGGGGATTGGAAGAAAAAGGTTTTCTGGACCATAATGCGTTTGGCAATTCACATCAGTATTATCCTGTTGTCAGCCGGGAAGATTTCAGAAGGACCACGCTTAAGGGAGTGATCCGCAAATATTACAGCAGTTCGGCCTTCAGTGCCGTTTCTTCACTCATAGACGAAGAAGCCATTTCCCTGAACGATCTGAAGAAACTCATAACGGAGGTGGAACGTAAAAACAGTTGATCATGGGTGCTTTTGTAACATATCTGTTGAAAGCCGGCATTTTCCTGCTGTTTTTTTACCTGTTCAACCGGCTGCTTCTCTCTAAAGAGACTTTTCACAGGTTCAACCGGATCGTATGGTTGCTTATCATACCGCTTTCCCTGGTGTTGCCTTTCTGTGTTCCGGGTTCCTTTGATCCCCTTGCCTGGTTTGCTCCAAAGCAACAACAAGGGCAGATGCTCATACTGCCGGAAGGGATGACAGCTACGGTGACGGATTCCTCTGACGGATCATATGCCATGACCCGTATGGTACAATGGATCCTCCTGGTGTATTTCGCCGGTATGTTTGTGTGTTTTCTTTTCTTTGTCATATCATACGTTAAGCTGGCAGCCGTATTGTGGAAGAATAAACGCAACGGAATGGCAGCCCCTTTTGAGGGTTTGCTGTCCCAATGTCGTGAAATGGCAGGGGTTCGCCGGAAAGTCGTTCTCCTTGTCCACACCCGTCAGACGGCCCCGTTCAGCTGGATGCGCTACATAGTGGTTTCTGAAAAGGACATGAGAGAGGACGGAAAGGATATCCTGATCCACGAGCTGTCCCACGTACGCAAAGGACATTCCCCGGACCTTATACTTACCGATTTGCTCATTCTGTTCCAATGGTTCAATCCCGCCGCGTGGCTTTTGAAACAATCCATACAGCAGGTCCATGAATTCCAGGCCGACGACGCGGTCCTCAAAGCAGGCATTAATGCAAAACAATACCAACTATTATTAATTAAAAAAGCTGTTGGCACAAGACGCTACTCCATGGTCAACAGCTTTAATCACAGCAAACTCAAAAAAAGAATTACCATGATGTGGAAAAAGAAATCAAGCAAATGGGCGTTAGCAAAGTGCCTGTACGCTCTGCCTCTCGCGTTCATAGCCGTTACGGCTTTTGCAACGCCGGAAATCTCAACCAGGTTGTCAGAGATTTCCTCTGTCAAAGATATAAAAATTTCCTGGCAACAGAACATGACACCCCAGGATCCTCCTCCACCGCCTCCTTCCCCTCCGGCTGTCGTTCCCGCGCCCCCGGCAGCCGTTCCCGTTCCACAGGCTGATCAGGATACGCTGGTCCCCCTGCCCCTGCTTGAAACCAAGCCTTTGTTTGCCAACGGGCAAGGGGAAGAAGCATTTACCCGCTGGGTGTTTGAACATGTTAAATATCCCGAGGAAGCCAAAAACAAAGGCATTCAGGGTACGGTGGTAGCCTCTTTAGTGGTGAACAGTGAAGGAGAAGTAACAAATATCAAAATTGTGAGGGGCGTGCATCCATTGCTGGACGCAGAAACCATCCGGGTACTGGAGTCTTCTCCAATATGGGAACGCCCCGGGATATCAAAAGGAAAAAAAGTCAGTGTGCATTACAACTTTCCCCTAAAGTTTGGACTAAGGGGAAAAGTGGATGACACCAAAGAGGTTAAACAGTCGACCGATCCCAAAGACCTGGGGCTGGAACCTGCCATTTTTGCCAACGGAAAAGGGGAAGATGAATTCGTTGTATGGGTATTTCAGCAGGTTAAATATCCCAATGATGCTAAGGAACAAGGTATTCAGGGCCGCGTGGTAGCTTCCATTGAGCTTTCTGAAGAAGGAACAGTTTCCCATGCAGAGATCCTCAGGGGTGTACATCCTTCTATTGATGCCGAGGTCATCCGTGTCCTGACATCATCCCCCAAATGGGAAAAACCTGCCATGAAGGAAGGCGTCCCGGTCAAGGTTTCTTATATGATTCCTTTGAATTTCACTTTGAGGGGTAATGAACAAAAAGTATTGGATGAAGTAGTTGTAGTTGGCTATGGGAAGCTACCCGATGGAAATGTTAATATCACAAAAATTCCTGATGATGTGCTGTTTATTGTGGATGGTAAGGAAGTCAAAAGTCTGGAGGACATTGAACCTGCTGACATTGAAAGCATAGAAGTGTTGAAAGATGCTGCAGCCATAGAAAAATACGGGGAAAAAGGCAGAAACGGAGTCATTATTGTGAAACGGAAATAATCTCAGAAACTCTGTTGCGCAGAATCTCCGGGATTTTTTACCTTTGACCATGCAAAAAATCCTTATATCGTTATTATTGCTGCTGGCTGTTGCCTGCAGCAATTTTTCTTCCATAGAGAAACACCGCATAGGCAAGCACGCTGACTCGGAAAAGATCATGCCTCTTTTTACCAACCTGGATCCGGATGAATTGCGTTTCCTCCGTTTGAAGGCCGGGCCCCTCAATCGCCGGGATATGAAAACAAAAGCCTATGCCACGTTAAAGGCCCGGATGCTGGCAACCGTCCGGGATACTGCGAACACCGGAGTGGGGATCGCGGCACCCCAGGTAGGCATCAGCAAACAACTGATCGCCGTACAACGTCTGGATAAGGATGGTGAACCTTTTATATTTTATGTCAATCCGGTGATAGAAGCCTACGGCCCGGAACAACGATGGGGTTGGGAAGGGTGTCTCTCGGTTCCCGGGGAAAGGGATACCGTTTTACGTGCCACCCGGGTGGTTATAAAGTACCGTGACCAGGATTCCTGGCAGATTGTACGCGACACGGTTTCAGGATTTACGGCCGTTATTTTTCAGCACGAGATCGATCACCTGAACGGGAAGCTATATATTGATTGATATTGTCCACCATCATGGCCACCAGGCGCCTGCGTGCTTCAACGGAGGCCCACCCGATGTGCGGTGTCAGGAAAAGCTTTGACTTGTCCACGACTTTCCGGTAACAATGATCCGCGGGGAGCGGCTCGGCACTGAAAACGTCCATCCCTGCCCCGGCCAGCCGGTTTTCGTTCAGCGCATCGGCCAGCGCGCATTCGTCCACAATCGCCCCCCGGCCCATATTGAAAAGATAGGCCGAGTCTTTCATTTTTTCCAACTCGGCTTTCCCGATCAATCCGCGCGTCTTTGCGTTGAGCGGGGAATGGATACTTACCGCATCCGAGGTGCGCAACAGCTCATCCAGTTCAACGCGCCGGTATTGCCCGCCCGCACGGTCTTTCCCCGAAGAAGAATAATACACCACCTCCATGCCGAAAGCCGAGGCGATGGCCGCCACTTTCTGCCCGATGGCTCCCATTCCGATGATTCCCA
>LFSY01000006.1:11350-16491 GCA_001512865.1 Rikenellaceae bacterium DTU002
TCAATGATATCCATACCGGTAGCCGCTACGCATATCAGCTCCAGGTTTTTGGCCGCCTGCATATGTTCCCGGTTGATTTTCACCTTGTTCACCAGAACAATGTCGGCGCGCGCAATACGAGGGATCACCTGGTCGGATGTAGTATTGTAGTGTACGGTTAAAGTACCAAACTGTTCAAAGGGGCTGAGGTCGATATCGTCCCCCATAGTCGCCGCATCCAGGAATACGATTCTCATGTCAGGTTTATTTGCTNNCGAATAGGCCTGTGAATGCGCAAATTGGTTGAAATACGGTCCCTGCTGCACACACGAAAGGATATGCAGAAAAGTGGTTTGCGCCACGCTGTCGGTGGAATACCCGGCCACATTCATCACCCTGATCCCGGCCCCGGCCGCATACTCCAGGTCAATGATATCCATACCGGTAGCCGCTACGCATATCAGCTCCAGGTTTTTGGCCGCCTGCATGTGCTCACTGCCTATCTGAACCTTATTTACCAGCACAACATCAGCCTCTGAGATGCGCGGGATCACTTCCTGCGGCTGCGTGTTGTGATAAACAGTTAACGATCCAAATTGTTCAAAGGGGCTCAGATCAATGTCATCCCCCATGGTTGCTGTGTCCAGGAATACCAGTTTCATCCGGCAAATTTAAGGAATCTCTGAGATTCCTTAAATTGCATCCATGAAAAAGTTGCTATTGCTAGTTGGTACAGTATGTTTGGCTGCCTGCAGCAGTGAGCCCGTACTGGAAATATCGGGCGGTCAGGTTCAGGGAGTGGAGACAGAAATTCCGGGCATTTATGTGTTCCGGGGTATTCCTTATGCAGCACCGCCTGTGGGTGAGCTGCGCTGGAAAGAACCGCAGCCGGTCGTTCTATGGGAAGGAGTGCTTGTGGCAGACACTTTTGGCCCTGCCGCCCCACAGACAGATAAAGTGAGCGACACGTCCGGTCCGGGAATTGATTACGTGAAAGAGTTCTTTGCCGCAGGGGATCCTTTGCGCAGCGAAGACTGCCTGTACCTGAACGTATGGACGCCTGCACCCGGAAAAACAGGCGAAAAACTGCCGGTGGCCCTGTGGATCCACGGAGGTGCGTATATGCAGGGATTCGGACACGAGATTGAATTTGACGGGTTGGAGTACGCCAAACGGGGCGTGATACTGGTAACCATCAATTACCGTCTGGGACTTTTGGGTTACCTGGCACATCCGTTGCTGACGCAGGAAAGCCCCTGCAATTCTTCCGGGAATTACGGCCTGTTGGACCAGATAGCTGCTTTGGACTGGGTGATAGCAAATATTGAACAATTCGGAGGAGACCCACGTAATATTACGGTATTCGGACAGTCTGCCGGGGCTGGAAGCGTTCAGGCCATGGTTACTTCGCCTTTGAGCAGGGACAAGATGCAACGCGCTATCATTCAGAGTGGCGGCGGGTTGAGTGGTCTGAGTACTTCACCGTTCCTTCCCCAGATGGAACAGATTGGTCAGGAATTGTTTGCCCATACGGATATTAGCACTTTGGAACAGATGAGGGCCATGACCTTTGAAGAAATGCATGAGTTGTTTACCGGATGGATGATCAAAAACCGGCGGTTCATGATGCTTCGTCCCAATATTGACCGGTACGTCCTGATGGAGGAATTCAGTAAGGCAGCCATGGAAGGAGGGATCGCTGACATTCCCTTCATGATAGGAGGGTGCAAGGACGATATGAGCCCTGTCATGACCGGTCAGTCACTCTATGATCTGAGTATAGCCCTGGAATACCGGGGCAGGCGTCCTGCCTACATTTACCGCTTTGACCGGGAATTGCCCGGGGACGACAACGGGGCATTCCACTCGGCCGAGTTGTGGTACGTTTTCGGCACGCTGGACCGCGCCTGGCGTCCTTTCACGGCGGGGGATCGGGAGTTGAGCCACCGGATGATCAACTACTGGACCAACTTCATGAAAAACGGAGATCCCAACTCGGAAGGCCTTCCGCGCTGGGATCCGTATACCTCGGCAAATCCTGCCCGGATGCATTTCGATCTCTAAGATCTTACGGGCGGTTGGGCTGCTCCCACTTGTGGGTTTTGGTGCAGCGGATCATCAGGCTCTGATCTCCAATACCAATTTTGAAGTCTCCTGCTTCCAGCACCCATTTGCCGTCCTGTCCCACAAAGGCCAGGTCCTGTGCCGGAATGGTCAGGGTGACGGTTCTCGTTTCACCCGGTTCCAGGGAAATCTTGTCAAAGGCCCGCAGGCGCCTGTTGTCCGGCATCAGGGAAGCGTACAGGTCTGATGAATAGAGTAATACACTTTCTTTTCCGGCCACTTCACCTGTATTTTTCACATCTATGGTAAAGGTTAGTTCATCTGTTGCGGTGAAACTTGTTTTGTCTGCTTTCAGGTTGGCATAGGCAAAGGTTGTATAGCTGAGCCCGTACCCGAAAGGCCACTGGATATGTGTATTCGCAAAATAGTCGTAGGGTCCGTCAATGGGAGATCGTGCTTCACACACTTTGTAATCGTAGGTGGTGTATCCGTTGGGACCGCTGGGGTAAGTATAAGACATTCGTCCACTGAAGTTTTCCTTTCCGGCAAGCAGGTTCGCCAGCGCATCCCCGCCGTAATTGCCCGGAAGCATCACGTTCACAATGCCTTTTGCCAAAGGTACCAGTTGGGCAATAACCCGGGGACGGCCCTGATTCAGGATCAGGATCACGGGTTTTCCGGTAGCGGCCAATGCTTTTACCAGGTTGGCCTGGTTCTGTGAAATGTGCAGATCGTTAATGTTTCCGGTCGTTTCGCAATAGGAATTTTCTCCGATGCAAACCATGATGTAATCGGCCCCGGCCGCTGCTGCAACTGATTTCTCGATTTCCGGTTCGTGCTCCATGGTCCAGAATCCCTGTTCGTTGTACAACACACCCGGTTCGTAAATAATGTTCCCGCTTCCGAATTCGTTTTGCATGGCTTCCAGGATGGTGTTGAATTGTTCCGTGAAACGGTCGATCCCGCTTCCCTGCCAGGTATAGCTCCAGCCGCCGTTCAGCCCCCGCATGGTGTTGGCATTCGGTCCGGCTACCAGGATCTTTTTGCCTTTTGGCAGCGGAAGGATTCCTTCTTCATTCTTGAGCAGTACCATGGATTCCTGCGCCGCTTCCAGCGATAGGGTTGCAAAGGCAGGATCGCCAAAGCGTGGGTAATCCTCTATCACGGTGTAAGGCGTATCGAACAGGCCCAGTCGGAATTTCAGGCGCAGGATACGCCGTACGGCATCGTCAATGCGGCTCACGGGTACCTGGCCTTCTTCTACCAGTTCTTTCAGGTCAATGCAGAACTGCCAGCTGGAAGGCACCATGGCCATATCAATGCCCGCGTTGATGGCCATTTTGACTGCCTCTTTGTAGGACGAGGCGATCCGGTCGCGTTCGTGCAGGCTGGTGATATCGGCCCAGTCCGTAACGATCATCCCGTCCCAGCCCAGGTCTTCCTTGACCCATTGGGTCAGCAGGATGGGATTGGCCACACCGTTCACCCCGTTGATGGTCGATGAGTTGGTCATGATGGACAGCGCCCCGCTGCGCAATGCCTCCAGGAACGGGGCAAACTGTTTTTCGCGCATATCCTGGTCGTTGATGATGGCCGGTGTGCGGTCCAGCCCGTTGAACGGCACTCCGTAGCCCATGTAGTGTTTCAGACAGGCCGAGATGTTTTCCCTGCCAATATGGTTCGGATCGTCTCCCTGCATGCCGAGTATGACTTCCCTTCCGATTTCCGAGGCCAGGTGCGGGTCTTCGCCGTAGCCTTCCCACTGCCTGGGCCAGGCCGGCTGACGGCCCATGTCCAATACCGGGTTGAAAGACCAGGGAATGCCTCCGGCACGTGTTTCATAGGCGGTTACTTCGCCCGTACGGCGGGCCAGATCCCGGTTGAAGGTAGCTGCCATATTGACCCCCTGCGGGAACAGCGTGCCGTCGGCTATGTAGGTAGATCCGTGGATCTGGTCTATTCCGTATAAACAAGGAATCCCAATGGCTTCCAGGGACTTTTCCTGGATGGTCTTCATGATGTGATTCCATTGTTTCACGTTCTGCGCTGTTGTATAGGGTGTATTGAGTATGGACCCTACTTTATATTTGACAAAAACAGAGTCCATGATGGCCGGATCAAATTCAACGCCCTTCTTCATTTGTATCTGTTGCTGAAGCTGGTAGAATTTGAATCCGTTCTGACGCAGTTTGTCCTTGTTGGCCAGATCGGCCGCATCGTAGTCGTTTTCCAGTCCGTGTTCCTTGATCAACGCTTCCAGGTCCTCTTGTGAAAGTGAGATCAATTTCATCATTTGAGCCTGCATGTTGGGCAGCAGCAGGTTGATATCCAGCTGCGTCATCTGCCCGACCTTTTCGGTCAAAGTCATTTTGGAAAGGATCTTGTCAATTTGTTTTTCGATCTCCGGATCCCGAGGGATCACCGGAATGTTCTGTGCGTTTGCTACCGGCAGGTTTGCCATACAGCAAAGGGCCAGGAATATTGAAGTGATGATGTGCTTTTTCATGGGGACAAAGATACGGAATCCCGGAGATTATCGGCCGCCTGCAGGATCTTGTTTTTCAGCAGCGGCTCGTAATCGGGGTGTTCCCGCAGGAATGCAGAAACGATGTCGGCGGCGGCGCGGGAGTTGTGCCCGCTCAGGCAGGCCGAGATCCAGGCGGTGGGGAAAAAGATGTCCCCGGTCTGTTGCACTTCCTCCAACCCGGCAAGTGCCGGATGAATGTATTTCAGGGCATGTTCCTGCCTCAGGAAATGGTTCAGGTAACCCAGGGCCGAGATGACCCAGGGCTCGGTGCTCCGGTTTTCAACTTCCAGGAGCGATTGGAAAAAGGCGTCCCTGGCAGCAGGGTCCGGATTCACGGCCTGTGTGATAAAGGCGAAAGCTTTCCGGCGGTCGGGGTTGGTGATGCGTTCCAGTTGTTTTTCACAGATATAGGATGCTTTTTCCGGGAGGCGGATCATCAGCTGGTAAGCGAGTGAGGTCATTTCCGTTTCTGCGAAAGGAAGTTCGTCGAATGATTTGCCGTTATCCCATTGCTCAAAGAGTCGCTTTGTGATCAGGGAATCGGTAAAGAGCCCGGTCAGGGTGCGGTAGG
>LFSY01000092.1:0-455 GCA_001512865.1 Rikenellaceae bacterium DTU002
TTTATGAGCTTGGACAGAAGGAATTTTCTAAAGGCAGCCGGAGGCCTGGCTGCCCTGACCATACTCCCCAGACGCGTGCTGGGAGGTAACGGGTTTATTGCCCCCAGCGACCAGCTGACCAAAGGGATCATTGGTGTTGGAGGCATGGGTCGGGGACATATTGCCTACCAGGGATCCCGGTTGGTCGCCGTCTGCGATGTAGACACCAAACACCTGGAGGCAGCCGTCAAAATGGCCCCCGACAAGGTCCGCACCTATGCCCGTTTCATGGACCTGATCAAAGATCCCAACGTGGATGTGGTACACATAGCCACCCCTCCCCACTGGCACGGCATCATGGCTGTGGAAGCCGCCAAGGCCGGCAAGGACATCTGGTGCGAAAAGCCCATGACACGCACCATTGGGGAAGGCAAACGGGTCATGGAAGCCGTAAAAAGGAACTCCCGCGTATTCCG
>LFSY01000092.1:596-976 GCA_001512865.1 Rikenellaceae bacterium DTU002
GATATGGGGCAGCATTACATGGACCCGGTCCAGTACCTTTTGGACAAGGACAACGAAAGTCCCGTAAAGGTAGAGGTGGACGCCCCGCAGCAACACCACGACGCAGTAGGCACCTGGCGCAGCATTACCTACACCTATGCCGACGGGTGCCAGATCGTCCTCTGGGGAGATGACTACGGAGATCCCGATACCCCGTACATAGCCGGACCCAACGGGAACGTGTACCCCGGGTTCCGCTGCGACATACCCGACTGGCAGCTGAAACTGGCCGATTTTCCGGAACCTGCCCCTCAGCAGACGGATTTCATGGAATGCATCCGTACCCGCAGGCCATTTGCCCTGAACGAAACCAACGGTTTCCGGAGCTGCACCCTGGTCAA
>LFSY01000025.1:0-2529 GCA_001512865.1 Rikenellaceae bacterium DTU002
CGGAAGCTGGTCCTACACCTCGGATTATCCTTCCGTAAAACTCGGCAAGATTGATTACGCGAAGGCGAAGCCAAACGGCCGGCACAGCGCAAATAACGAGAACGTCAGAAGATACATTGATTTCGCGTCGGCGAACGGCTTTGACGCTTTGCTGGTAGAAGGATGGAATATCGGATGGGAAGATTGGGCCGATTGTTCCAAAGATTATGTTTTCGATTTTCAAACACCCTATCCTGATTTTGATATTCAGGCATTGAATGAATACGCCCATGCGAAGGGAATAAAATTGATGATGCATCACGAAAGTTCATCGTCAGTGCGAAATTACGAAAGGCATATGGAAGACGCATACGCATTGATGGATAAATATGGATACGACGCTGTTAAATCCGGTTATGTAGGCGATATCATTCCGCGGGGAGAACATCATTACGGACAGTGGATGGTAAATCATTATCTCTACGCTGTCACACAGGCGGCCAAACATCATATTATGGTCAATGCACATGAAGCAGTACGTCCTACCGGTTTATGCCGTACATACCCCAACCTGATTGGTAATGAATCGGCCAGAGGCAATGAGTACCAGGCTTTTGGCGGCACTCAGCCCAATCATGTGACCATACTTCCTTTTACCCGGTTAAACGGGGGACCTATGGACTTCACACCGGGAATATTCCAGATGGATTTGAGTACTTTTACCAACAACACTTCAAAAGTAAATGCCACAATAGCCAATCAGCTTGGTCTGTACGTCACCCTGTATTCGCCGCTTCAAATGGCAGCAGATCTTCCGCAACATTACGAGCGGTTCATGGACGCTTTCCAATTCATAAAAGACGTAGCTGTTGACTGGTCTGAAAGCCGCTACCTTCAAGCGGAACCGGGCGACTATGTGGTTATAGCGCGCAAAGCCAAAAACAACGGGCAATGGTTTCTGGGAGGAGTAACCGATGAACAGCAAAGGACCTTTGATCTGGCACTTGATTTTCTGGAGCCTGATCGGATCTATGAAGCTACAATTTATAAAGATGCTCCGGATGCTGATTACCGCACAAACCCGCAGGCTTATGAAATCGTTAAGCAGACGGTTTGCCGGGAAGACGTGCTTACAGTCACAGCAGCTCCCGGAGGCGGATTTGCNNTACTTACGAAATTCGACCCCCGGGGGGTCGATTTTGTTAACTGCCTGATATTCAGCGAAACGAACAATGTGTGCGTTGCACCCTAATTAAAGATTTAGGAAATCGTGGTAATTCCCGGGATTTACCACTTGAAAAGAGGCTCCCGGATACGAAGTTGCAAAACCTTTAGGTATCCGGGGGCTTTTTTTACCCCATTTAAATTCATAGGCCCGTAACGATCCATCCGTATGGGTTTCTATCAGATCAATTTCCTGTTGGTCGTAGGTTCTCCAAAAATTGAACTTCTCCAATCCGTTTTGGTTCAATGAGTTTTTGATCCTTTCGCTGATCATATAGTTTTCCCACAATGCTCCCATATCTGAACGCAAAGCTTCCGGTTTGAAATTTCCGGTCAAAACATTCCGGATCCCGTTGTCATAAAAATACCATTTGCGGGACTTTGTGACTTCTTTGCGCATATTACCAGAGAAACCGCTCAAAGAATAAATGATATAGACTTTGCTTAACAAATCCAGGTAACGGATCACCGTATTTCTGCTTAGCCCGGTTTGTTTTCCCAGTTCATCGTAGGACACTTCCTGTCCTACCTGATGTGCGACAAGTCTTATTAAACTAACCAATTTTGCAGAATTACGAATACCATCCAGTTCCAGTATGTCTTTTAGAAGGTATGCGTCTGCCATTTGTTCCAGGTAGTTTTGCCTTTCTTTATTGCTGTCCATTTTAACCACGTCGGGATAGGCCCCGTAAATCAAACGGTCAGGCAAAGACCTTCTTGTTTCCAGTAAATTTTCCTCCCGGCCGAGTTCCACTTGGGAAAAAGGCGTAAGAAAAAACTGGTGAGCACGTCCCACAAGCGGCTCTCCACTTTTATTCAACAAATCAAATGACGAAGATCCCGTAGCAATAACTTTTATGGTTTTAAATGTATCAACAATCAATTTTAATTTATTACCAATGTCAGGGATTTGTTGTGCTTCGTCAATAGCCAAGATATCAATCCCCTTTAATAATCGACTGTAGTTGGATATGCTGCGTTCCTCCAGCAACCTGATTGTATCTTCATCGTCTCCGTTTAAAAGCATTACCTTACCTTTCATCCGGCTCAGAACACTTTCCAGCAAAATGGTTTTTCCAACACGCCGGGCCCCGAAAATAAGCACCACCCTTTGTGGAACCATGGCTTGTTCAATTACCGGCTCCAAATTTCTTGGTAGAATTTTTTGGTCCATTACCAATTATCTTATTTATAGCTGATACAAATATAGTAAAATAATCAACGTAATGACGGAATTTATATAAATACAGTCAACGTGATGACGGAATTAACAACAAAAGGGTGCAACGCACACATTGTTCGTTTGCCTCAGAATCAACTACTTAC
>LFSY01000025.1:2697-3268 GCA_001512865.1 Rikenellaceae bacterium DTU002
CAGCAACGGTCGTGTGAACTGACTCCGGGGCTGTATTTCGCTTTTAAAATAAGCCACACTCCGACTGGATTTGTCTGTTGTGTCTGTTGGCCCGAGACTGAGGGCGCTGTTTGACGGGAGGTACTGTTGGTACGGGACTGAGGATATTTCTTGGCGGGAGGTGGTAAGTAACGGCGGTGTTGTAAAAATCCGCAACAATCTGAAATTGAGCTTGAAGGAGGTATTGTCCAAATTTCCTCTACTTACCACGTCCCCCGGTTTTTGCTGTTTTTAGGCAATTTTTGGGGGAGGTAGTAAGTAACGACAGTGTTGCAAAAATTAGTAATACACACATATTGTGTGAATTACAACCGAGAGCGCTATTTTGACTACTTACTACCTTCCAGCACCAACTGTATACTCAAAACAGGAACAGCAACACAAAAGCTTGTTGAGAGCACTAATCTTTGAATCTCTAATCTTTGGACCTTCTGCAGGTTCAACGTCTGTCAGTTGCTGCACCACAAAGAACCGGGAGCTTGTTTTATAACGCCGAGGCTCCCGGTTCTTGTGGTGGCAGCGAATTGAAAAA
>LFSY01000116.1:0-6456 GCA_001512865.1 Rikenellaceae bacterium DTU002
ACGAAAGATGCCATTATAAAAAAGAGCTTTTTCATAGATGTGTTGTATTAGTTGACGTATCTCTGGAATCGGTAATGCCAGGCAATATTGCCGTTGTCTGTTACCAGTTCCATGATGTACGGGGTCATTTTGACGATCCGGTATACAGGGTTATCATAAGTAGCCGCATTGGGCAGGTAACTTACGAAAGTCTGTGGCGGGAATGTCAGCACTCCTTCTTCCAGGACATAAGAAGCCGTCTGTACATCTACGGGTACACCGTAATCCACATTGGTTTCTCCGCCCCAGTATTCGGGATGGAACCCGCTTTCCCAGTTGCAATACACGGTGCCTCCGGGTCCGGGATCATACACATACGAGCCGTCTGTTCCAAAGGTAAGAATATCATCATACAATCCTACGCCCTGTTTGTCGTACGGGGGAGCACTCCACCAATCCAGACCGTTGCCTCCGCTGGGGCCGCAACCAAAGTGCCCCTGCACCGAAGGTTCCCAGGTCCAGGCACCTGCCAGGTTGCCGGCGTAGTCTCCTTGTCCCAGCTCATCCCCTTCATAACCTGTGGGAACAAAACTGTAATGCCAGGTGATTCCGGGAGCGTCAATGGCCACTTCCAGCAGGTCTTTGGTAAGTGTCAAAACACGGAAACGCGGTGTTGCATATCCTTCCGGATTGGGAACGTAACCCACTACCGTTTCTGCCGGGAATTCCAGGTACATGACACCGCCTTCGGTATACAGATTCCATGTGGTTGTCTGTGTTTCAAAAGGAATGGCGTAATCGTTGCCGTCTCCGGGATTCAGATCCGGACGGACTCCGCTATCCTTGTTTACATAAACGGTTCCGCCTGCTCCGGGATCCATTGTGTACGTCCCGTCTGCTGCAAAAGTCAGGATGTCATCATACATGCCTACCCCGTTTTTATCCATGGGAGGTGCACTCCACCAGCCCAGTCCGTCTGTGCCCGGTTCTCCGCAGCCCAGGTGTCCGGTACTCATAAAGTTCCATTTCCAGGATTTGGAATTACCGCCTGTCAATTTTTCTTCATCGGTCATCGAAGAACCTGGATCCAGGGGTATATAGCGGAAATGCCAGGCAATGCCGCCGTTGTCTACTACCAGTTCCAGAACAGAAGCCGTAAGCGTTATAACCCTGTATGTCGGATTGGAAAGGGCTTCCGGATTGGGAATATAACCTATGATAGATCCTTCAGGGAATTTCAGGAATGTATGATCTCCTTCCATTTCAAAGCTGTATGTTCCTTCTCCTACTTCGGCCGGAGCCATGTAATCTTCCTCGGCCGTTTTGTAGGAAGTTTCGTATCCGGAACCTGCATTTACATAGATCATACCATCTACAGGATCAAATTTGAACGTTCCGTTTGAGCGGAAAGTGAGTTGGTTGTCGTACATGCTGAATCCTTCTTTTTCGTAAGGATTGGCACTCCACCAATTGGTTCCGTCAGAACCCGGCTCACCGCATCCCAGATGTCCCTTGGTGGCGGCATCCATTACCCAGATCTTTTCGGTTCCTCCTGATATAAAGCGGATGTCTTCCGTGGGATCGTAGGGCGCAATGTAGTCGTATTCCACAATGAATTCGACGAGTTTGGATCCGTCCGAAATCCCGTGTGAGTTCAATGCCTTGACTTCTACGGCATAGGTTCCCGCTTTTTTGTATGTCTTTACGACCCTGCTTTGGGTGATGTATTCTTTTCCGTCGAAAATGAAGATGGGGGTAGTTCCGGCAGGGGCAGTGTATTCAAAAGCAACCGTCGTCAGAAAATTCTCGTCGTGGGACGTGGTAACAGTTACCTGAATATCGGCAGCCTTGGGAATAAGGGTTTTGTCCGGTTTCAGATTTTCTATCTGTGTACAGGCGAACAACAACGGAAACAACAGGATCCAGGAAAATTTATATGCTATGTTTTTCATTTCTGCAATCTTTTATGTTGTCTGTCTTTAGTATGGGTTTTGCGTAAGGGTACCGGCACTCTTGTCAATTTCCGACTGGGGAATGGGCCAGTATTTTTTCTGCGGTGTCCAGTTCACGGTACGGTACAGGTGTTTGTCTGCGGTAAGGACCGACTCGGCCTTTCCGCTCCGTACCAGGTCCCAGTAGCGTTTGCCTTCACCCATCAGTTCCAGGTGACGTTCCTCTATGATATTGTCGAGGGTGGCCGATACCATGGGTACCTGCGCCCTTGTCCGTACGGCGTTCAGGTATGTCTGAGCATCTCCGCTCCCGGCACCCCGGACGATCAGTTCGGCTGCGTTGAGCAACGTTTCGGCGTAGCGGTAAACACGCTGGTTGTTGCCGTAGTTCAGGTTGGGGTCGGCCGTGTAACCGTGATTTCCGTTTTTGCGGCCGATGTATTTCAAAAGGAAATACCCTGTATCCTGCCAACGGGCCGTGTAGCTGGCACCGGTCTCTTCGGCGTGTTTGGCAAAGTTCAGGATGCCGCCGTCCCGGCGGATGTCACCTTCTTCATACATGGTGTAGGCCGACTCGGCAACGGGGCTGAAGCCCCATCCGTCACAGAAATCATTACCGACGTACCCCGGAATGCCTATCAGCACTGGATAAACATTTCCCCCTGTAGCAAGGGGAGCATCCCAGCTGCGAACTCCGCCTTCGGAAATGAAATTGATTTCCCAGATGGATTCGGGGCCCCATTCTCCTTCTTCTTCCCAAATGCCTTTGAAGTCGCTTGCCAGGGAATACTGACCGGAATCAATGATCTCTTTCATATACTGGAATGCCGTGTTGAAACGGGATTCATCGTTTTGATAAAGGACTACTTCCGTATAAAGCATATACGCCATGGCTTTTGTAACGCGCCCTTCTTCTCCTACAGGGGCTTTCACAGGCAGTGCATTCGTTGCCAGGGCGTCCTCTATGGTAGTAATTATGTTCTGGTAAACCTGGTCTGCCGGTACCTGGTCCGTGATATAAGGGAAGGACAGGTTTTCATCGTAATAAGGAATATTTCCCCAGAATTTCCACAGCACATTGTAATAATATGCCTTCAGAATCTTTGCCTCGGCTACGAACTTTGCTTTCAGCGCTTCGTCCATTTCAATTTCCGGTGCTTTGGCTATTACAATATTGGATCTGTTAATGCCGGAATAGGCCGTTGTCCAGATCATATTGGGAACATCTGTGGATGTGGCCGTATAATAATGGGCTTTAACCAGGATGGGCTGGTCTCCTTCATTGGACCCCCCGGTATAGATATCGTCCGCCATAATGTCGGATACCATGTTCAGCGAATTGTACTGGTAAAAATAATCGAACCATTGCAGCGGATCGTAAGCTGCAACCAATCCGGAATACAGTCTGTCTGCCGAATTGTAGTAATTGCTTTCCAGTATGGAACCTTTGGATTCCACTACCAGGAAATTATCTGAACAGGAATACAGACCCAGGGCGAACACCGTACTTAATAATAAAAATATCTTTTTCATAATAGTATCTGTTTCAGGATTAGAAAGTAAGATTTATACCCAGTGTGTAGATCTTGGATTGCGGATATACCCCGCGGTCAATTCCCAGGGACGTTCCGCCCGAAGCTATTTCAGGATCAAACCCGGAATAATTGGTAAACGTAAGCACATTCTCTCCTGCCACGTAGATTCTCAAATTGGAGATAAATATCTTGCGTGTAAGGTGCGAGGGAAGGGTGTACCCCAATTGGATGTTTTTCAAACGAAGGTATGACCCGTCTTCTACCCAGAGGTCGGAAGCCCGCCAGTTCTCGTTGGCACTTTCATAAGAGAAACGGGGGATCCTGTTGGAAGAGTTTTCGCCCGTCCAGCGGTTCATCATATAAGCAGGAAGGTTGATGTAGTAAAGGTCTGTACGACGTGTAACATTGTATACATCCACCCCGTAAACTCCCTGGAAAAACGCGTTGAAGTCAAGGCCTTTCCATGTGAATCCCAGGTTGAACCCGATACTCCAGTCCGGCATGCCTTTACCTATCATAGTACGGTCGTCATCATCTATGACACCGTTGTTGTCAAGATCTACAAAACGGACGTCACCGGGCTGGGCATTCGGCTGTATGCCGGCTTCTACTTCTGCCCAATTCTGGAACAGGCCGTTTGTTTTCCACCCGTAGAAGAAGGGGAAAGGATACCCGTTCTGGGCCCTGGTAAGTGTCCCTATCTTGTGGGAGTCGTAATTCTGCCATCCGTTCTCATTTCCCAGTTCAACCAGGAGGTTGTTCAGGTATGTCGCATTTGCGCCAATATTGAAATGAGCATCACCCAGGCTGAAGCGGTACCTCAAATCGAATTCCCATCCGCTGTTATCCATGACGCCCACGTTTCCTGTAGGAGCGCTGTCACCGGAATAAGCCGGCACGGGAATATCCATGAGCATACCTGTGGTGCGTTTTTTATACCAGTCTACAGAGAAAGTCAATGCATCCCTGAAAAATCCCAGGTCAAGACCAATGTCTGTCTGGGTGGATTCTTCCCACCGGATGTCTGCATTGGCAAATCCGTTGGGTTTTGCCCCTGTGCTGACTACGCCGGGATTCCCGAAAGGATAGTTGTTGCCCGAGGCCATGGTGGTGGTATAGCGGAACTGACCGATGGATTCGTTCCCGTTTTTCCCCCAGGAAGCCCTGAGCTTACCGGTGGTTAACCAGTCCGAGACGCCTTCCATAAAGGATTCGTTCGTGAAATTCCATCCCACCGAAGCAGAAGGAAATATGGCATACAGGTTGTTCGGCCCGAAATTGGAAGAACCGTCCCTTCGGACCGTAGCCTGGAACATATACCTTTCTGCGTAGTTGTAGCTGATACGGGCAAACAAAGAAGACAGGCGGTGAGGTGTGTAGACGTAACCACTGGCAGTCTGATACTCCTGTGTTCCGGTAGCAAATCCCATGTTGGCTTTATACGGGTCTTCTTCCTGCAGGTAACGGTTGCCACCGGCCAGGTTCTGCCCCATGTTGCTTTGTGCAGACTGACCTACAAGGGCCTGGATAAAGTGCGATCCAAACTGTTTTTCGTAGGACAGTACGTTTTCAACCTGCCAGACCAAAGACCTGTTCATGGATGACCACACTTCCGAATACTCCCTGAAGTTTTTGGTAGAGAGGAAATACGCAGGGCTCCATCCGTCGCTTCCCCAGAATGAAAGATCGGTTCCCAGGGAGCTCCGGAATTTCAGGTTGTCCCAAATGCCCAACTCGGCCCAGAAATTCGAGACAAACTTGTCCGAGTTTCCTTTGGATCCGGGGAGGCTGAGGGAGGCCAGCGGGTTGACCATTTCGTTGTATATACTCCCTTCCACGATGCTGAAAGGCTTGCCGTTGCGCGGATCTTTCACGGCAGTGGGATGCTCGGCAAGAAGTGTCTCGGGGTCATCAGCGTATACCTGCAGCGTTGGGGCCATGCCCAAAGCCGAGCCAAGGGGGCCGCCAAATTCCGAGTTGGTAGTAATGCCGTAGGAAGTATTCCTTGAATAGGCAATGTTCATTCCCATGGTAAATTTATGAAGGAAATTCCTGCTGGCTGATTGATCCATCAGGTTATACGTGGTGTTGGTACGCAAAGTCAGACGTTCGTAATTGGAACGATTGAAATTTCCCCCCACGATACCGTCCTGTTTGTAGTAACCTCCTGAAATGTAATAGTTTACTTTGTCGGAGGCTCCGCTGATGGTCAGCTGATGGTTGATCTGCGGTGCGTTGTAATTGAATATTTCCTTTTGCCAGTCGGTTCCTTCTCCCAGTGAATAGGGATCATTGTATACCGGGGCTTTGCCCTGTGCCAGGTGTCCTTCATTCATAAGGATAGCGTATTCGGTGGCATTCAGAACGTCATATTCTTTCCATGGATTCTGGAATCCGTATGAAAAATCGTAAGTCACACTTGCAGCCCCTTTTTTACCGGATTTTGTTGTAACCAAAATGACTCCGTTGGCTGCCCGGGCTCCGTAGACGGCACCTGATGCCGCATCTTTCAATACTTCAATGGATTGAATATCTGAAGGGTTCAGGTAATCGATCCCTCCGCCTATGGGCATTCCGTCAACAATGTAAAGTGGTTCTGAATTGTTAATCGTACCTACACCACGTACACGTACGCGTGCGGAAGCTCCGGGTTGTCCGGACGAAGAGGTAACCGTTACTCCGGAAGTCAATCCTTTCAGAGCGTTGTCAATACGTACGGGAGCCACGTTTTTAAGGTCATCGGAAGATACTTTGGCAATGGAGGCCGTTACCACACTCTTTTTCTGAGTGCCGTATCCGACAACCACAACTTCTTCAAGTAATTCGGAATCTTCTTCCAACGTTACATTAATAACGGCTCCTCCCGTAACGGGGATGATTTGAGTTTTATAGCCTATGTAAGAGAAAAGAAGGTTGCTTCCGACAGACACCTCCAGGGAGTAATATCCGTCAATATCGGTTGATACCGCATTTGAAGTATTCTCTTCCAT
>LFSY01000116.1:6528-15319 GCA_001512865.1 Rikenellaceae bacterium DTU002
TTTTTTAAAATTAGAAATTAAACCACTCCGGATCCCCGCGAGTGGTAATGTAGTGGACAGGAAGAAAGGTGGAAAAAAATAAGCCCCTGAAAAACAGAGGCTTACAAATTGTGTCTTTATAAAAAAAGTGGATTCAGAGGGATGAAACCCTTTCCTCAAAGTCATCCCGGGAGCCCCGGGCTGCGTTCTTAATCTTGGCCCTGTAATTGTAAATGGTGTTGACAGAGTACCTGAGCAGTGAAGCGATCCTGCCCGAATCTTTAATGCCCAGCCGGATCAGGGCGAAGATACGCAACTCGGTGTTGAGCAATTCGCCTTTCTTCAGCTCAATCCGCTCTTCAGGGACCAGAAGGTCGTTGAAATTTTCCACAAAAGTAGGGTACAGTTCCAGGAACGCTGTGTCAAACGTGCGGTAAAAGTGGGCAATTTCTATGTCTGCCCATTCGGAATTGTTCAGTTCATCGTTCAGTTCCTGCACCTGTCCATAGCGGATACTGCGTTTCACATAGGCCCGGAATTCTTTCATTTTGTCAAGATTGTCCGATAATATGGCCAAAAACAACCCTATATAACCTTCCTTAACCCGGTTGGATTCTGCAATTTGTCTGTTGAGTTTCTGTAACTGATCGTTTACCCGGTTCAGCTCACTGTTTTGCAAAACTATGCGTTTATTGATTCCTCTCAGGGATTTGTGCGCACGGATGGTTCGTCTTGTCTGCCTGATCAGGTACCCTATGGCCAGGATCAGGATCAGCAGCAGGCCACTGATGGATATCAGAAAAGTCTTGACCCTGCGTGCCTGGGTGACCTGTTTTTCCTGATAGGCTTTTTCTATCTGGGGCAAAACACCCGCTACCTGCCACGGTCTGAGTTTGGCATTGTAGAACAAGGCATCTGCCAAAGAAATGTCGATGTAACGGAAAGCCCTTTCAATATTTCCCCCCGTTTCAAAGAGAACTGTAGCCAGGCGGGTAAGCGAGGCATGGTCCTTGACGGCTGACCGGATATCGGCGATGGCAGAACGCGCCAGCCATTCCATCTGGCCGGTCTCGTCCCCCAGGTTCTGAAAAACGGTAGAACGGTGGTATGCATATATGGCATAGGCATGTGAAGACTCTGTGTGCCTGGAGACCAGCATCGCAGAAAGGCTGTCGGCAAGGAGCAGATCCCCCTTTTCGTAAGCTTCCTGGAAACGGTAAAAGACGGCTTCGTCAGAATCCGGGTTGAGTATTCCCTGCAATTTATTCCTGTAATAAACACGCCGGTCGGCATACACTTTCTGCGTGGCGGGATCGGTCGAATATTCAGCCAATTCCGCCGACAGCCTTTGGAGGGCAGTGTAATATTCAGGAAAAAGAGCGGGATCCATGCCGAGGGAGTCGATATCGTTGTACAGGATATCGCTCGATTCCAGGAAATTCCCTGAAGTAGCAAAAATAAACCCGCGGCGTATATTTGACTGGTCCCTGAATTTGAAATTACCGATACCGGAGGCCAGCATTGCCGAAGCCTCAATGTAGTGCATGGTGGAATCGAAATGGTACGCTTTGTACTCATCTATGAGCTGCTGATAAAATCCGTACCGTTGTTCCGCAGAAAGGTCCGGATACTGCAATACGCTCTTCAGGGCGTTGATCCGCTGGACGCGGTTCTGTTCGTAGGTGGCGCTAAGTTCCAGCTGTTGATCCAGCTGATCAAGCAAACGATTCAGTTGCTGCATATTACTCCCGAACAGATGCAGCCCGGAGAGCATCACAACGATGACAGTAAAACCGGATCGTTTCATGACAGGTTTATTTTAGAACATATATCCCAACATAATATACAGGCCGGTATTCCCGTCTTGTTTATCAAGTGCTTTGGCGAAATCCACGGAAAGAATAAAATTCTCGTTCATGGCTATCTTCAACCCGGCGCCGGCGCTCATGTGAAACCCGTCTTTTGAAGAAAAGAAATCCTCGTACAGCACCCCGTCAAGGGCTGTCAGGGCGCGTAATTCGGTCTCGGAACGGTTAAGTTCCACAGGGTCTGTAATGTACCCTATGTCAAACAGGGGATTGATCCCTACATAAAATGCCTGGCGGGCGATCCGGAATGAAACGAGTTTTATCCGTAATTCTACGTTGGCATAGGCATATCCGTCACCTGTTACGCGGTTACGAACTATACCACGCAAACTGTTGGCTCCACCCAGCATTTCGTAATTGGCCCGTTTGGTAAACAGGGTGGCCATGTAGTTCTTTATGTAAAAGGGAGAATTGCCCCATAGAGATCCCTGGTAACCCAACCGGTAGGCAAAGATGATATTGTCCCTCCATACAGGTACGTAATGTCGGAAGGAAGCGTTCAGGGTCAGATGATTGTATTCTTTCTGCTCACCAAAGGCACCAAAGTAGGTGAGAAATGCGTCTGCCCATATGCCACGGCTGGGATTGTTGGGGCGGTTGCGTGTGTCAAAGGTAAGTCCGGCACGGACAAAGGGGTGGGTTCCCCCGTTTAGTTCATTAGCTTTGATCAGGCCCCAATCCTTGTAATAATTGTATAGGGTGGGTTGTTGTTCTGTAGTGGGAAGCTTTTTGTCATCGTCTTTGTTCCGGTTCAGAAAATCAATGTTCACCTCATCTGCTCCATAATGGAAAACACCCAGACCGGCATTCCAGTAGAGGTTTCCGGCAATGGTCCCCTGGAAATCGGCGGTGGCACGGAAGAAGTTTTTCTTCATCTTGTAAAAGGCACGCGACAGATAGCCGGTCTCCCCGGTTTTCCCCCATTCCGGGTTGTAGACAGAACGGTATCCGTTGAACCCCAGAAAATCCGCCATAGCTTCCGGGACATAGCTCAGGTCAAAGGTCACGCGCACTCCGGGGATCAGGTATTTGGAATCATAAAAGAAACGAAACAGACCGGAACGTTTTGTGGTATAATTGGCCTCTACGTACATCAGGTGTTGGTACTGGGGGAAAGTGGATCCGTCCCCGTAGTAATACACCTCGGCCAGGGCTCCGTACTGGAATCCCAGGTCGGTATTGTACCCGATGCTTGGCAAGGCCCCGAATGTCCATCCTTTTTTCACGATTGCGGTACTGTCTTTTTGAGCTGCAGCGGTGTTTGCCGTTACAAAGACAAGCAGCATCATTATCAATAAACGATACGATTTTTTCATATTTCAGGTTGTTAGTGTTATCCAATCCATTTTAAGATCCCGGCCAGGAAGGTCCCCAGGTATGTGCCGCAGGCATAACCGATCAGGCCAATGATGATGCCATTGATCAAAACTTTCCTGTTGTTCATGGCTGCAGCAACAGGGGGGACAAAAGGAGGCGAGAACAGAAGGGCTATGTGTGATACGGTAAACAGATCCCCTTCCACACGGAAGATCCTCGCCAGAATCAAATGGAGCACGATGGAAAAGACCAGAACAAACGCTATCATTGCCAGCAGGTTCAGGCTTTCCCGGCTGAAAAGGGTGTGTATGTCGAACATAGAGGCGATGACAATACTGAAGATCAGTATGAAATACATGCCAAACTCAAAAGTCTTGGGGATCTCCCGGATCTTCTTCCAGAAAGAAGCAGCTATGGCCAGCGTTGTTATGGTTAAAATAATGATCAGTTCATTCAGCCCGGCTCCGGCGATCATAGAGATCCCGGCTCCGATCCCCAGGCAGGCAATGGCCAGAAGGAACGACAGCAGGAGCTTTCCCCGGACCTTTTTACCCAACATCCCCGAATAATCTTCAAAACTATCTTTATTCAGCTCCGGGGAAACATCGTCGGGAAGAACTTTCTCAATAACTTCTGTTTTCCGGGAAGGCAATATTTTGCGGATGATTTTATATCCTCCCGAGAGGAAGAATACAATCAGGAAGAAGGATAGGGCCGTATCGAAAGTCTGTACCAGTATATAGGTGTCGTAGTCCACATTCAGGATCTGCTTGAGAGAAGCAAAATTCAAAACACCTCCCGTATACATGCCCACCAGCATGCCGCTGGTCTTCCACAATTCGGGGATGCGTGCCTCCCGGAATATGAAATAGGCGATGGTGATGGTGACCAGGATCGAGATGATCCCTGCGATCAGGGTGGCGAATGTTTTTTTTAGGGTTCTGAACCACAGCGTGAAGTGGGATGAAAACAACATCAGGGGTATGGCAATGGGTACGGTCAGGTTCATCACCCAGGTCTGCAGGCTCCTGAGCACCTCGGTTTCTTCTGCGGGAGCCCTCATCAATCCGGAAAAAGACATGATAAGGCCAACGCCGTAGGCCAGCATAACCGTTCCGATCTTTGAAAAGAAGCGGGAATGCTGGTACAGGTATATGATCAGAAGGGGGGCCGCAATATAGATCAATGCTATAAGGTATGCTCTCATAGCACAAAGATAAAAAAAAACGGCACTTCCCTTGTCCGGCAGAAAGGAAAATGCCGTTGTGCGTCAAAGACTGTCCCCAAAGTCTTTACGGAATTTATCCACCAGACGGGCAGGCCAGTCCACGATCGGTTCGAGCGACCCCATGAAAAACCGTAATACCGGTGGTTCGTATGTAAACCTGAGGCCTCCAATCAGCTTGCGGTTGTCGAAGATCCATTCCAGACGGTCCATGGCATATTTTACCTGCGAAAGGGTGAACACGCGCCGGGGCAGGGCCAGGCGCAACAGTTCCACATCGGCAAGCACCTCATTCCCGTTTTCATCCCTGGCGCTGGAAACAGATCCCCTTTCCATACCCCTTACACCGGAGCAGAGATAGAAGGCCGCTGCAAGCGCGCCGGCGGGGTATTGTTCCTGGGGAATATGACTGCAGAATTGCATGGCATCGACGTGGGCTCCCAGCACACCCGGAGGGGTGACCATGGGAATGCCTTTATTCATACAACCTGTGACCATGAAATGAATAAAATCCGGACTCTGACTGATCATGGTCTCGTCTAATGTCTCATACAAACCGACAGCCATGGCTTCAATTTCGCGTATTGAAATACCTCCGTAGGTGAGAAAACCCTCGTACAGGGGAATGAGTGCTTCCATTTTCTGGTAAAGTGCCTTCCGGTTGGTGCAGATACCGCCTCCCCTTGAGGAAGAGAGCTTTCGTGCAGAAAAATACACCAGGTCCGACAGGGATGTGATCATTTTAATGATCTCTTCCATGGAATTCTCTTTCCATTCTTCCTCACGTTGTTTGACCAGGTAGGCGTTTTCTCCTATCAGACTGGCATCCAGCACAAGCATGATCCCGTACTTGTCGGCAACCTTTCTCACATCCATCATGTTCCTTACTGAAAAGGGTTGTCCCCCTATCAGGTTGGTGGATGCTTCCATCCGTATGAAGGGGATGTTCTCCACCCCGTGCTCCTGGATGCATTTTTCCAGTTTTTCAATGTCAATGTTCCCTTTGAAGGGATTGTCCGATTGCAGTTTTAGGGCATCGTCATGCAGCAATTCTGCGATCTTCCCTCCAACGGCCATAATATGGGCAAGGGCTGTGGTAAAATGATAATTCATGGGGATGATGTTGCCCGGCTTAATGAAAGTACGGCAAATGACATTCTCGGCACCCCGTCCCTGGTGTGTCGGGAGGAGGTATTTTTTCCCAAGCACGTCCTGTACTGCTTTTTGCAGTTTGTCAAAACTTTGCGATCCGGCATAGGCATCGTCGGCCTGCATCATCGCGGCAAGCTGGTTGTCGCTCATGGCATTGGTTCCGCTGTCTGTGAGCATGTCCAGGAAAACATCTCGGGTGGACAGCTTAAATGTGTTGAAACCCGCATCCTTAATGGCAAGCAGACGCCTGTCCAGGGGTACCAGGTTTAGTTTTTGTACAATGCGGACTTTGTGGAACTCCAGGGGAATGGGTTCGGATTTATAAAATTTCAAGGGATTCATTTCGGTTTTTCAGTTTGTTATTATTAAAAAATAATACACTTCAGATGTAACCAAAGTGCTGCCTGGCACGTCTTATGTGTATGAAAAATTCCGGGATGCTCCTGAGCGGGAAAAAGCACCTCTGTATTCCCGTCAGGAGCGGCAATACGAATAATAATAACAGGAAGCATAGCTCAGATATTCGAGTATGTAAGAGACATGGCTATGCATAATGCTTCAGATTGTACTCAAAGATAACAATTATTTCCGGAAAAAGAATTTTTATAAAAATTTAGTACCTTGTCTTGCAAGGTATCAAAAAAAGTATATATATTTGCCCCGCAGAATTCTAATAAATTTAAAGTACTATAAATAATATATAATGATCAGACTCGAAGACATAAACAAAACGTATTACAATGGAGCGGCATTGCACGTTTTGAAAGGATTGAACCTGGACATAGAAGACGGAGAGTTTGTGGCGATAATGGGCGCATCCGGTTCAGGAAAATCTACTTTGTTGAATATTGTGGGGATACTGGACGATTATGACACCGGGTCCTATTATCTGAACGGTAAACTGATCCGCGAACTTTCAGAAAAAGATGCTGCCGTTTACCGAAACAAATTGATAGGATTTGTGTTTCAGTCTTTCAACCTGATCTCTTTTAAGACAGCGTTGGAAAACGTTGCCCTTCCTTTGTACTACATGGGGGTGAGGCGTGGCAAAAGGAACCGGATCGCCATGGAATATCTGGAAAAGATGGGATTGGCCGAGTGGGCGGATCATTTACCTTCTGCCCTGTCCGGTGGCCAGAAGCAGCGTGTGGCCATCGCCAGGGCCCTTGTAACCAATCCGCAGGTTATTCTGGCCGATGAACCCACCGGTGCACTCGACTCACAGACATCCATAGAGGTCATGGAACTGCTGCAGCAGGTAAACCGGGAGGGAATGACCATCGTCATGGTTACGCACGATCCCGAGATGGCTTCGATGAGCCAGAAAATAATCAAGATCCGGGACGGCATTATCGGATCTATTGAACATCAGTAAACCTTACAGTCATGTTTGATGATTTTCAGGAAATTTTCAGCACACTCAGAAAAAACAAACTGCGTACGTTTCTGACAGGATTTTCCATGGCCTGGGGGATTTTTATGCTGATTGTACTGTTGGGTGCAGGGAACGGCATTCGCAACGGGATCCTTTTCAATTTTGCCGACATGGCCACCAATTTTGTGAAACTGTGGCCGGGCAGGACCGCCCAGCCGTACGAAGGCTTGCAGGCAGGCAGAAGGGTCAAGCTGGACAGTACCGAAAGGCCTTTTCTGGAAGAACAATTCAACCAGGTATACAACGTATCTCCGCTGATTAGTCGCAGAGGACCTAATTTTTATCACGGAGACGATTATGCCCCCGGTGTCTTGCAGGGGGTATTGCCCGGATACCAAAATGTCGAAGCCGTAGAGATCAGGGCGGGAAACGGCAGGTTTATAAATGAGGCCGATATACAACAGGCGCGCAAGGTCATCGTGTTGCATTCGCGTACGGCCGGACTGCTGTTTAAGGATAAAAATCCTTTGGGAGCATATATCAATTACGACAAAGTCATGTATAAAGTGGTTGGGGTGTACCACGATTCGAACATGTCCCAGAATCCAAACAGCTGTATCCCTTTGACAACCGCACAGTTGATATACAACCCGGAAAACGGGTATTCGCAGGTGGCTATGTTGCTGGACGGATTGGAGACCAAAGCACAAAATGAATCTTTTGAAACTGACATCAGGGCCGCTCTGGGTCGGAAACACCGTTTTGACAAAGAGGACAGGTCGGCCGTATATCTTTATAATGTGGCCAGGGAATTTCTTCAGTTCAAGGGGATTTTCAACGGCATCACATTATTTGTGTGGATCATAGGATTGGGAACCTTGATAGCCGGGGTAGTTGGCATCAGTAATATTATGTTGATTACAGTTAAAGAACGGACCAAAGAGTTTGGAATACGAAAAGCCATTGGTGCCACCCCCGGAACTATCTTACGCCTGGTAATGACAGAATGTCTTATGATCACAGCTTTTTTCGGATACATAGGCATGTTGGCGGGTATCGGGGTTACCGAGTTGCTGAATCACGTCATGGGACCTGCCCAGGCACCCACCTCCCAGGAAGATCTGGTGCTCTTTACCAATCCAACGGTGGAACCATACATTATTTTAACCGCTACGTTGGTTCTGATAATAGCCGGTCTGCTGGCCGGGTACCTGCCTGCGCGCCGTGCCGTCCAGGTAAAACCTATTGAAGCATTAAGATACGAGTAATTATGTTTGATCTGGACAGCTGGCAAGAGATATGGGTTACCATAACCCGAAATAAAAGAAGAAGTCTGCTTACGGCCTTTGGCATTTTCTGGGGCATTTTCATGCTTGTGGTGATGCTGGGAGCAGGGAACGGACTATCGGAAGGAATCGCTTCCGACATTCAGGGTTTTTCTGAGAACTCGGCCCTGTTTTACACCAACAGGACAACAGAACCGTACAAGGGTTTCCAGAAAGGGCGTTACTGGAATATGCAGGAAGAGGACCTGGTAATCCTTCAGGCGCAGCTTACGGATATAAAATATACGGTACCCTTTCTGATGGGCGGGGACGTTACCGTTGCCTTCAGGGATAAGAGCACAAGCTGTTCGACCAAGGGGAACTCGCCCTTATACAGCCAGATGATGCCTCAGCATTTAACCTACGGCCGGTATCTCAATCATATGGACGTGCAGGACCGGAGGAAAGTGTGTGTTGTGGGTAAAAAGGTATATGAAGAACTCTTTAGGACCGGAGAAGATCCTACAGGTCAGTACATTAAGCTATACAATGTCAATTTTAAGATCATAGGGGTTACAGAACCGTCCGTCCGTGGGGTGAACATCAACGG
>LFSY01000012.1:0-3124 GCA_001512865.1 Rikenellaceae bacterium DTU002
GACTTTTTTTCTGCCTGTTTTGACATCAATTTCCACCAGGTTCCGGTAATTGTTGTTGTGTTCGGATATGTAAATCTTCTCATCCTGCGGGTTATACGTCAAATGCGTGGAATAATAGAGATTCGGAGAATCAAGGGTGGCCAGTTTGCGACGTTTTCCCGTAGCGATATCTATTTCCGCAATCTGCGAAATGATCCCGGGATAGTTGATGGCTGCATAGATCTTTCCGGTAACTGGATTGTATTCCGTTTTGGAAACATTTCCCAAAGGATGGGAAGTTACGGGCTGAAATGCTGTCAGCGGATATTGGCTGATACTTTCTATGGTCCGGTTTTGGAAATCATATTCCCATCGGGTCCACTCTTCCCATACCTTTGCAACCGGCCGGCCATACACTTTTCTAAACTGCCCGGCATAGAAGGCTTTTGAAGTGTCCGAGCGGACATAAAACTCCTTCAGCTTGTCGATCCCGTACCGATAGGCAAGGTAGGTAACAAAACGTGCCCCGTAAAGGTATGAATTGGCTCCCACCTGGAAATCCACGGTAGTGCCTTCGGTTTCCAGGCCGATCAGGGAATACAACGGCTCCCCGGCATCCACAATGCTTCGGAAATACATTTCGTCGTAAAATCCCATGGCCCGGCCAAACCCTCCCGACATCCAGGTTTCCATGAAGCAGGCAATTCCTTCGTGGTACCAGCGGGGGGAATACCAGCGGGGAGTCGTGAAATAGCTCCACAGGGCGGAAACAGGATTTTGATCGTCTCTCAAGACCTTTCCCATCAACAGTTTCCGGAATTTTGCATCCGTTTTGTTGGGCATGTCGGTCATCACCACGTGAGTCAGCTCATGATTGAACAGCCACTGGAACCGTTCGTTGGAAGGGATGATGCTGAAAGCAAAACTGTACGGTTCTATCCCCAATATCACCTGGTTATAGGGCATGGCTATGGCTCCGCCGTGACCGGAATCTTCAAAATCAGTCAAAAACACGTAGGTGGTGGTATCCCGATACGGCCAGAATTTGCTGTGAAAATTCATGGCGTTCAGGTACGTCTGGTACACATGCGGAACCAGGTAAGCATAGCGGTTCCCGAAATAGACCAGGTGCAGGTCGTCTTTTTTCACGCTGTTGATCAGCTGTGCATGCAAAATCCCGGGCAAGCCCGGGATAATGACTCCCAAGAGTAGTATAATGGTTTTGAACTTCTTCACGGATTAAAGAGATGTTATTCCTCCCAGGTTGGACACTTTATCCATAAAAGCCCCCAATTGGCTGACATTCAAAAACCCCAGTTGCTGGGCATTTAAAAACCATTTATCAAATGAACCCGTACCTTTCAGGTTCTCCATGTTAAAGAAACCGCCCAGCTCCCCGGTCGCATCCATGATAAACATGACACCGCCCAGTGCCAGATCCTGCATGTTTTCCAACGTGCTGGAACTTTTATTGATATAGCCCAGTTCACTCATATTGGAACAATAAAACTGCAACGCCGTTTCATTCAACAAGAACTGTTGTCCTATCAGGGCGGCATCCGATACAATCTGGCTGCTTCCAATGTTGTCTTGATCCAGTATTATAAGCAGGTTCAGAGCGCTTTGATCATTAATCGCATTCAGACGGCTTAAGTCTTCCACAACGATTTCCTTTAGATTCAGGCCGAAGGACCCTTGTATTTCATCGGTGAACAGTTTCTTCTTCTGAAAATACCGTATCACCATTTTATCATTCAGGGCCATGGCATTGGCCAGCTGATCCATGGTCAGGACGGTATGAAGCCCGGCCAGTGTCCCGTCAGGATCGGAGCCTTGTGCTTCCAGGTAAGATCCCATATTGTCTATCAGATCCAGTACCGATTGTTTGCGGTGACTCATCCGGGAAATCACGTTGTTGGCCTCTACAATGGTATTGCGCAACAGTACCGGATGAATTTCTGCGGGATCCCTGACCATGGCTACGGCCAGCAACAGGTTGGTGCGGGTATTTTCCAGGAACGTCCGGTAACCTGCCACATCTGACAACACCACCCCGGCGTATTCCTTATAGGTTTCAAGCGGCTGTATCTGATCCAGGGCGTATCGGATCTTATCTCCCTGGGAAACCGCACTTACGTAATAATAATTGAACCAGGCGGAAAGAGCCTTGAGCATGACGGTGTCGGAAACCAGGTCGTTTTTCAGTTCTATGTCCTTTTCCGTGACTTTTACGTTCTTGTAATTCTGAACCCTGCCTATGGTACCGGAAAGCTGTGTGTTGTCTGTTTTGGGAAAATCTACCAGCATCCCTGTCAGGAACCCCACNNATATGTTAAGTTTTTAAAATACTTTCGGCGGCCAGTTAGGATTCAAACCCGTCACCATTCCCAGCTCAGAAACATTGTAGACTATGTTATTCAACTGGCTCATGTTGTGAAAGCCCAATTGATGCACATCCAGCACACTGCCCAGCTTCTGCGCATCCCATACAGCCCCCAGGTTTTCCTGATCTGCAACAAACCCGCCAAGCTCGTTGACATTTAGCAGGACCCCCAGTTCACCGGCGGCATCCATGATAATCATTATACTGCCCATAGACAGCTCCTGCATATTTTGCAGCGTTTGGGTGTTTTTTTGTACGTATCCCAATTCGGACATACTGGACAGAATACTTCCAAGGGCAGCATCTCCAAGAATAAACTGACGGCCTATCAGGGAGGCATCCTGAATGATGGGGAAATTTTCAATACCGGTTTTATCTGTAAAGCCTGTACCCAGACTGTTCATGTCTCCCACCATGATGGCCTTCAGATCTGTTGAAAAAGATCCCTGGACTTCTTCGGTGAACAGTTTTTTCCTTTCAAAATACTTGATTACCATTTTATCGTCCAGGGCCATGGCATTGGCCAGCTGGTCCATCGTCAGCACCAGGTGAATGTCGGCCAGCGCCTGTGTTTTTCCTCCTTTTTCCTGCTGCAGGAAAGCCTCAACGTTCTCCAGGAAATTCAGTACCGTCTGTTTCCTGTAATGCATCTGGGAAATTACATTGTTGGCCTGTGTAATGGTGTTGCGCATCATGACCGGGTTGGCGTCTTCAGGCTCGTTGCAGGCCATTACTGCCAAAAGCAAGTCTTTGCGTGCGTTT
>LFSY01000012.1:3140-36932 GCA_001512865.1 Rikenellaceae bacterium DTU002
ATCTTTTCGCCCTGGGACACCGCACTTACATAATAATAATTGAAATAGTTGGATATGGCTTTAAGAATTAATGTATCGGATGTCAGCTGGTTCTTGAGCTCGATGTCTTCTTCCGTGATCTTCACGTTCTTATAATTCTGAACCCTGCCAATGGTCCCTGACAGCTCCGTATTGTCTGTTTTGGGAAAATCTACCAGAACCCCTGCGAAAAAGCCTACGGCCAGTGATACAAGCACTACCAGCACTGTTAATGTTACTCTATGCGTTTTCATGATATTGTGTAAATAAGATTGATTTCACTAATAAATAGGCACACGGGGTAAAAAAGTTGGTTAAAATTTTATTTTATGGACCCGTTTCCCGTTACTTAAAAAAAACAATTCTGAATTACCGGGAGGATTCGTTATTGTAAAAATAGCATTTTCTCCGCAAACAGCATACACCTGGCGATCCTGTATCAAACCTGTTTCCGGTTCGTTCCCGGGCCATATCCTCTTAAAATACAGGCTCTCTGAATGATCCCGTCCGGAAACAAACTCCACATGCAGGCTGTCCCGGCTTTTTACAAAAAGCGTATAGATAAGCAAACCCTCTTTCCGGTATGCTTCCAGATCAATTTCCACACCCGCTTCCTGATCTTTGAATGCGTCGGTGTGCTTACCGGCCATCGTCCCGGTAAGTTCTTCATTGTTTAATGATCCCAAAGGGGGAATCAGGTAATTGGCTGCCAGGACCCCCAAGGCAAATACCAGAACAAAGAGGGCGGCAAACGCATAATATTTTTTCAATACGCCGGGAAACACAGCGCTCACTCCTGCTTTATGTCTGATAGCGGACATCACACTCCCGGTGACATCCATGGCCGGTATCCGGGCGGCATCATCACGTAACTTTTGTTGCACGCATAACAGTTCTTCATACAATGCGGCTGCGTCGGGATTGGACCCTGTCAATGCATGAAACACCGCTTCTTCTTTTTCGGTCAGTGTATCGTCAACCTTTCCCTGGATGATCAATATATCATTATCAGTCAACATACTGCAAATTTTTACTTAATTTATCTTTCAACAACATCCGGGCATCAAACAACCTTGATTTCACTGTTTTTTCAGGTATTTCCAGGGTCTCTGCAATTTCTTCGTAGGATAATCCGGCATAATATTTCAGCAAAACCACCGTTTTATACATTTCTTTCAAGCTTTCAATCGCTTTTTCCACCATCGCATCCCTTGTTTTAAGGTCATATTCCTTGTCCGGTCCGGGGCTCGTTTCTTTCTGAAAGGCTATTTTTTCCAAAGGCACATACGTTTTTTTGTTTCTTATGAAAAGCAAGGCCCTGTTGATGGCTATACGGTATATCCAGCTGAAAAATTTAAATTCCGGATTGTATTGGTGCAATGATTCGTAAGCCTTCACAAAAACATCCTGCGTCAATTCCACGGCATCCTCATAATTATTCACCATATTGCATATTACCCGAAACACCTGGTTTTGGTACCGTTCCACCAGGACCCCGTAATATGCGGTCTTACCGGCAATGATTGCCTTAATGATCGTTTTCTCGTCTTTCATAAAGATCCCTGGCGGTCACTTCTGTTATAAATAGCATCACACCCGCCAAATGTTGGTAAAAAACACTTATTGTAACAGATTCAGTTTCCAAAGGTCCCTGTAATTCATTCGAATCAGGGGCGATAACGCGATTTCACCCACCGGTCCTATCCGTTTGTGCAAGGCCCTTAACTCGGCAAGTTTGCCCCTGATCCCGGTTTCGGGAAGCACGGGAAATCCGTTTTCCCGGAGCATGATGTTTCGTTTGGCTTTCAGAGACAGTTCCAGGTACAGCTGCAGGTAACAGTACATATCCAGGATTACTTCCCCGGAAAAACGGTCTTTCAGAGAAGCCAGGTAACCCCCGGCACGGGTAGCAGAGAACCTGCCCTGACGGATCATTTTCAACAATTCCACTTCACTGCTCAGCTCCAGCTCCATCCAGTCCCTCAGCAGGATCTCATTGTGCCTGAAAATCAAAACAAACAGCATGGGTAAAGATACCAGAATGGCCAGTGTCTGAATAATTGGATGGACATAAAAATGATTGAAAAGAGCGTGAACGGCATAGGCCAAAGCCAGTCCCGAGAGTACCCGGGGTACAACCATCCGGTCCCTGGATTTTGCGCCTATGTAAATGATGGCAAACAAAGCCGTACACCCCCCGTGCATGACCGCCGTTCCAAAACCGCGAATAATCCATGTAAGCATGGATGTCTCCGACAGGGCATATACATAAAAAAGGTTTTCGCATAACGCGAACCCGGTTCCGATGGCAAACCCGTATATGGCGGCATCTACCATAAAGCCTATGCGTTTTTTTGAAATCAGAAAGAACAGAAAACCCGCTTTGAGCATCTCCTCTACAGCAGGTGCCAGATAACGCGACAGGTACTCAAAGGCAGCTCCCGCAGTATCCTGCAAAAAAGAATTGATCAGGTAACTGAACAGGGCACAGACACATCCCCAAAGCAGGGAAAAAGCGATCATCTTTTTGATGACCAGCTTATAACTGTCCATCAAAAACAGGAAAACCAGAAAAAGTAATACAGGAAAGACGCTGAACACCATTTTCATTGCGTAAATATAGATTTCATTTTTTTAAGAGCAATAAAAATTCCATATCTTCGTAATCATGAAATCTCAAGACTATATTACACTGGAATCCGAATACGGAGCACATAATTACCATCCGCTACCGGTCGTCCTGAGCAAGGGAAAAGGTCCTTATGTATGGGATGTTGAAGGAAAAAAATATTTTGACTTTCTCTCTGCCTACTCGGCCGTGAACCAGGGACATTGCCATCCGAAAATTGTTAAGGCACTGACTGACCAGGCCAAACAGCTGTGTCTGACCTCGCGTGCGTTTTACAACGATTGCCTGGGCCCTTACGAAGAATATGTGACCCGCTTTTTCGGTTACGACAAGGTTTTGCCCATGAACTCCGGGGCCGAAGCGGTGGAAACTGCCCTGAAGCTGGCCCGGCGCTGGGGGTATGAAAAAAAGAACATTCCGGAAAACGAGGCCCTGGTCGTATGCTGCGAAGGCAACTTCCACGGCCGGACCATTACGGTAATTTCCCTTTCCACGGATCCCGACTCATACGGAGGATTCGGGCCTTATACTCCGGGATTTGTCAAGATCCCGTACAACGATGTGCCTGCCCTGGAAAAAGTGCTTCAGGAACACGGTCCCCGCATTGCCGGATTCCTGGTGGAACCCATCCAGGGAGAAGCCGGGGTATTCGTCCCTGATGACGGGTATGTAAAGAAGTGTTTCGATCTGTGTAAAGAACACAACGTCCTGTTTATGGCCGATGAGGTCCAGACGGGTATCGCACGTACCGGCAAACGCATTTGCTGTGACCACGAAGGCGTACATCCCGATGTGCTCATTCTGGGAAAAGCCATTTCCGGGGGCGTACTGCCGGTATCGGCCGTACTAGCCAACGATGATATTATGCTGACTATCAAGCCTGGTGAACACGGGTCTACTTTTGGAGGGTTTCCCCTGGCTTGCAAAGTGGCACATGCTGCATTAAAAGTGGTAGAAGACGAGAAACTTGCCGAGAAGGCCGCCTATCTGGGCGAAATTGTCCGCCATTTTCTCAGGGAAATACCGTCAGACAGGATTCAGAGCGTTCGTGGCAAAGGACTTTTGAATGCCATTGTCATTACCCCAAAGAACGGGGTGCAAGCCTGGGATGTCTGTCTGGCCATGGCTAAAAACGGGGTACTGGCCAAACCCACCCACCAGGACATCATTCGCCTGGCCCCGCCACTGGTTATCAAGGAATCACAGCTGATGCACGCCCTGGAGGTCATACGCAAAACCATACTGAGCTTTGATGAGTAAACTGCTGATGGTACGCCCGTGCTGTTTTGGATACAATCCGCAAACGGCCGTCAACAATGCCTTCCAGGTTTCTACCGGCGAAGATCCTTCCCTGGTGCAGGAAAAAGCCCTCGCCGAATTCGATGATTACGTGGCCCTGCTGCGTACACATGATATGGAAGTCATAGTGGTTCAGGATACCCCCGAGCCGCATACCCCCGACTCGGTGTTTCCCAACAACTGGATCTCTTTCCATCCGGGACAAACGGCCATTCTGTATCCCATGTATGCTCCCAACCGGAGGCTGGAACGGAAAAAGTCCGTATTCCAGGCCATACAGGAACACGCTCCGCGCATCCGCTGGATAGACATAAGCCCGCGTGAACGTGAAAACCGGTTCCTGGAAGGGACAGGCAGCATGGTCTTTGACCGGGAAAACCACAGGGCATATGCATGCCGCTCTCCCAGGACAGATGAAGGCTTGTTCCGGAATATCTGTGAAACCCTGGGCTATGAACATGTCTGTTTTGACGCCATGGAAAAGGGTGCCCCCGTATACCACACCAATGTCATGATGTGCATGGCTAAAAATTACGTGGTGATCTGCCTGGAGACCGTCCCTGCAGAAAAAGACAGGGACATGCTGTTGGATGTTTTTAAAAAGGACAACAAAAAAGTAGTAGCGATATCTTCCCGGCAGATGAATGATTTTGCGGGCAACATGTTCCAGGTTTTTTCACGGGACAATACGCCGTATCTGGTAATGTCCCGCCGTGCCTACAATGCATTAACCCTCTCACAACGCAGGATCCTGGAATCATTCAACAAACTGATCACGCCGGAACTCGATACCATAGAAACACACGGCGGCGGCTCAGCCCGCTGCATGCTGGCCGAGGTGGTTTAACCGGCCGTCTCCAGGCGGTACACCTTATCTGAACGGCGCAGTTTTTCAGAAACGGGAACAGAACAGACCGACCCCTGGGGGGCGGTCTGTACGGCCAAATCGTCCACCCGGATCTCGCGGACTGTTTCTTCTACCACGCCTGTGGTGGGCCCGGTGATCAGGAGACTGTCTCCCACATGAAGCGGAACGGCTTCCACCTTCAACTCGGCAATGCCTGACCTGGTAAAGTAATTCGTAACACGCGCCACATACGTTTTCTTTTGAGTTGCCTGGTTTCCGTACGCATCACTCCACTGTCCCAACCGTTCTCCAAGGTAATACCCCCCCCAGAACCCGCGGTTGAAGACAGTTTTTAATCGGGTTTCCAATGCAATGGCCAGTTCCGGAGTATAGGTGCCGTCCATTACGGCACGGACCCCTTTTGTGTAAACCTGGACCGTCGTTTTCACATATTCCGGGGAACGTGCCCTCCCTTCAATTTTAAGTACGTCAATACCGGCTTCAAGTATCCTGTCAAGGAATCCCACAGTACAAAGGTCTTTCGGGGACATGATATATTTGTTGTCCACTTCCAGGGCTGCTCCCGTTTCGTTGTCCGTAACCGTATAGGAACGGCGGCATATCTGGTAACATGACCCCCTGTTTGCCGATTTGTTATATTCGTGAAGGCTCAGGTAACATTTGCCCGAAACGGCCATGCAGAGGGCCCCGTGGCAGAAAAGCTCCAGCTTTACCGGGTTTCCCGACGGGCCGGTGATTCCGCGTTCCCTGACCTGAGCGGCAATGGCACGGATCTGGTCCAGTGTCAGTTCCCTGGCCAGGACCACAACCTCGGCGAACTGCGCATAATAGGCAAGTGCTTCCGTATTGGAAATGTTCAACTGGGTTGAAATGTGCACTTCAAGCCCCAGTGACCGGGCTGCCAGAATGGCGGCCATGTCCGATGCGATCACGGCAGACACGCCTGCCCGGGAAGCTGTTTCCAGCAATGACCTTAAATCTTCCAGGTCCCTGTCGTAAAAAATGGTGTTGACCGTCAAATAGGAACGCATCTGATGCTTCTGGCAAAAAGCGACTATTTCCGGCAAATCATCCAGGGCGAAATTATGGGCAGCGTGGGCACGCATGTTCAATTTGCCTACCCCAAAATACACCGACCGGGCACCAGCCCGGGCAGCCGCGGTCAAACTGGCCCAATTCCCGGCAGGGGCCATCACCTCGGGGTAGTTTTTACTCATAACCGACATGGCATAACACTTTTTCTTCGGTGAGTTCTTCCATACAGGCATACGTTCCTTTCCGGCATGGTTTGGCTCCAAAGACGGAACAGGGACGGCATTCCATAGGCAGCTGAACCGCCCTTGACGGGTCCTGTCTCCACCCGTAAAAGCCTGCTTTGGGGTGCGTGGCACCCCATACGGACACGACCGGGATGCCCAGGGCCGAGGCAAAATGCATATTGGCCGAATCCATACTGATCATCACGTCCAATGTCCTGATCACGGCCAGTTCGGCTTCAAAACCTTTTCCCGGCTGTACTGCAAGAACAATGCGGTCGTTGTCCTTCGTCCATGATTCCATCAGGCGGACCTCCTCTTCTCCTCCCCCAAAGAGGAAAACCTGTCCGCCGCCGGAGGCGATCCGGTTCGCAACCCTGCGCATTTTGTCCAGAGGCCATTGCTTCCCCCTGTGACGCGCAAAGGGAGCTATGCCTACTTTTTTCAACGGACCGCGCTCCAGTGATATGATGTTTGCATCTGACAATGACAGGGCCTCAAAACCCAGCCTCCCCAGGGTGACGGCATAACGTCTGTACATGGGGATCAGGGACGGGGAGCCGGTCGGGTCTTTGAGCAACCGCCGGCGGGCCTGTCTTCCTTTATGAAGATAAGACACCGGAACTCCCCTGAAAAAAAACAGGGTTCTCAGAAAAAAGGACCGCACAACGCTGTGCAGGTCGGCTATATGTGTGGGCTGTGTCCTTGCCAGTATTTTCATGATCTGCAGAAGCGGCTGGCCCTTGTCCACCGGCAACATACGCAGGTTGGGGAGCCCTTCGAACAACGGGGCAAGCAATCCGGGACCGGCCAGGGTAAATTCCACTTCGGGATAATCCCGGGCACAGGTCTTCAGTACCACAGAAGCTATGGCCACATCTCCCAGGGCCGAAAACCTGAGACAGAGAATGTGCGGCTGTTTACGTCCCTTTCCCATACAGTACCGGGTTAAGAAGGGGATCGTTGTACATCTTCATCTGCCTGTAAAGTTTCATGAATTTTCTGCCGGACTTCAAATCCGTCAGCAGCTGGTCTATGGCCGTTGACAGATCATTACGCTGTTCGGTCAGAATATCCCATTTCTCCCGGCAGGAAGCAGCTTTGACTGAATCCGTCCTTCCCGACTCGATCCGCATGTGGTATATTTTCAGGGACAGGATAGACAGACGGTCCACGGCCCAGGCTGGCGTTTCCGTATTGAGTGTGGCACCCTTCAGAAGCGGAATGCCCGAAAATTCACTGTAAAAGACCGTATCCAGCTTTTCAACCAGATCTGTCCTTTCCTGGTTGGAGGCATCTATCCGGCGCTTGATGCGTAAAGCCTCCTGCGGGTCTATGGACGGATCCCGTATCAGATCCTCCAGGTGCCATTGCACGGTATCGATCCAGTTTTTTTGGTACAGCAGACTGTCCAGAGAATGACCGGGAAAGGGGTCGGGACAGGCGGCATCCACGGAGTCCGTTTTGTGATAATCCCTTATGACTTTGTCAAACAGGCTGTTGCAATGTGTGCTGAAAGAAGAGACGTCCATACTACCTAACCCTGTTCAGCAGACTTTGTATGTATTCTATAAGCAATCCGGTTCTTTCCGGGCGGGCTTCCAGGCCCTCGAGTGCCGCAATGGTTTTTCCCATGTAGAGGACTACTTGTTCCTGCGCTGCCTCCCTGACTCCCAGCTTGTTGTAAATCCCTATGATCTTTGCGACCCGCTCCGGGTCCTCCCTGTTTGTCAAGAGTCCGTTCAGTCTGACCAGGTCCTCCCCCGCAGCTTGTCGCAGCGCATAAGTAAGAAGCCATGTTTTTTTATTGTTGGCAATATCTGTGCCTGTCGCTTTCCCGAACACGTTGGGATCACCGTAAATATCCAGGTAATCATCCTGGATCTGGAAAGCTATGCCCAAAGAGATCCCAGCGTTGTACAGGTTGTTGACAGCGCGGGGTGCAGCCCCTGCGCACAGGCCTCCCGTCTGAAGCGAACAGGCAATGAGCGCACCTGTTTTTTTGGAGATCATGTCTGCATATTCTTCCGCTGTTATGTAAGCCTGGTTTTCGTACTCCACATCCAGCTGCTGTCCTTCGCAAACATCCTCTGCCGCTTTGTGAAAAGCCTCGAGGACCAGGGGCAATACCAGGGGCTCACATCTGCTCATATACCTGTATGCGAGCATGGACAGCGCATCTCCCGACAAGATTGCCGTGTTAATATCCCATTTTTTGTGAATTGTCTGACGGTTTCTCCTCATATCAGCATGGTCCATCACATCGTCGTGTACCAGCGTGAAATTGTGGTACACTTCAAGACCGAGGGCCGGATACAGTACGGTAGGCGGCAAATTGTCAGAAAAGACATTGTAGCCCAGCAGGCAGAGCATGGGACGCAGTCTTTTTCCCCCGGCAGAGAGCGCATATTCTACCGGTCCAATCAGCCTGCTATGCCGGTAAGAGGCTATAAGACTTTGAATACCCTGGTTTACAAAGCCTTGTATTTCGTTTACAGTAAACATATTACAAAGGTAGTCTTTTTTAAACATTTTCGTACCTTTGCACCCTTAAGCTCCGGATCAATGGAACAGCAAGTCTTTCAGAATGCGACTGTTATCAAACAGACAGGGTCTCTCTACCGGCTTACTTTTCTGCCCGGGTGGGAACCTTTCACGGCGATCCTGAGCGGCAGACTCAGATTGAAAGGTGACCACCTTACCAATCCCTTAGCCGTGGGAGACAGGGTAAACGGGTACTTGCAGGCGGCGGCCCGTCAAAATGACGCGGCTGTGATCACCGAAATCCTTCCCAGGAAGAATTACCTGATCCGGAAATCGGCCAATCTTTCACGTCAGGCCCATATCATCGCGGCCAACCTGGATTGGGCATACATCATCCTGAGTGCCACCGAGCCCCAGACCCCTTTTCCCTTCATTGACCGTTTCCTGGTTACCTGCCAGGCGTACCGTGTCCCTGCAACACTTGTCCTGAACAAGACGGACGAGCTGGACCTGGCAGACGGATACCGAAGCCAGGCGGCTCATTGCAGGAACATATACCAAAGGGCAGGATACGAAGTTCTGGAAGTCTCGGCAAGGACAGGTTTCGGAATGGACCTGCTGGCGGGCAAGCTGAAAGATAAAATATCGCTGTTCTCAGGTATTTCCGGAGTAGGGAAATCAACGCTTGCAAACAAACTGGATCCTTCCCTGAACCTGAAGACCGCTTCCATTTCCTCGGCCCATCTCACAGGAAAACACACCACCACCTTTTACCAGATGCACCCCCTGGTTACAGGCGGGTATATCATTGACAGTCCGGGGATCAAAGGGTTCGGACTGCTGGAAATGACAAAAGAAGAACTGTATCACTATTTTCCCGAGATCTTTGCCGCCTCGTCCTCGTGCCGCTTTAACGGCTGCCTGCATGCCGGAGAACCCGGCTGTGCCGTGAAGGAGGCTGTCCTGAAAGGAGTGGTCTCCACGGAGCGCTACGACAGTTATCTCAAGCTGTTGGATGATCCCGATGGCGGAAAATACCGTATCTGAACCTTTTATGAAATCAAAAACCCTTAACCGGCAGATCCTCGACCTGGCCCTTCCCAGTATATTGGCGGGCATTACAATCCCTCTTGTTGGAATGGCAGATACGGCCATATCAGGACGCCTTGGCTCGGCGACCGCCATCGGCGGCATTGCCATAGGATCCACTTTATTTGATCTTTTATACTGGAATTTCGGATTCCTGCGAATCGGGACTGCCGGCCTTACGGCTCAGGCATTTGGGAGGGGGGATAAGGCCGAGATGGTAAGAACGGGGCTGCAGGGCCTGGCGGTAGCCCTCGGATTTTCCCTGGTGCTGTTGCTTATACAATGGCCCTTCGCACAGGTCATTCTCTGGCTTTCGCCTTCTTCTGCCGAGGTGGAGGCCCTGGCCAGGGAATATTTTTTTATCAGGATCTGGGCCGCTCCGGCGGTACTCGCCCTGTTTGTCTTCAGGGGATGGTTCATAGGCATGCAGAACACCGTTGCCTCGATGGTCATGGATGTTGTGATCAACGTTTCGAACATCGGGCTGAGCATCTATCTGGCCCTATCCCTGGGAATGGGGCTCCGGGGGATCGCCCTGGGAACGGTGGCAGCCCAGTATATCGGAATCTTGTGCGGTTTGGTCCTTCTGCTGATCTCCTACCGGAACATGAGCCGGTACGTTTCCCTTGGATCAGTTTTCAGAAAGGACGGCTGGAAACGGTATTTCTCCCTGAGCGGGAACCTGTTCATCCGTTCAGTCTGTATGCTTTTGATCTATACCGGTTTCACTTTTCTGGCGGCCAAATACGGAGACACGTTGCTCGCGGTCGCGACCATCATGATGAAACTGCTGCTGCTGTTTGCCTATTTTGTGGACGGTTTTGCCTATGCCGGAGAAGCCCTGACCGGGAAATTTATTGGGGCTGGCAACAAACTCTTGCTCATGCGTTCGGTGAAGCTGCTGTTTGTATGGAGCGCTGTGGTGGGGATCGTTTCCACCTTCCTCTATATAATTGGAGATCAGTGGCTCCTGAGGCTGATGACAACGACGCCCGAGGTTATCCGGGCGGCTCAGCCGTTCCTCCCATGGCTCTACAGCATGCCGCTTATTTCCTGCCTGACTTTTATGTGGGACGGAATTTTCATTGGAGCCACGGCAGGAAAGGCATTACGAAATACCATGATCATATCGGTAGTGGCATTCTATGCCGCTTACATGATCACGGAAGGTCAAATCGGGATCCAGTCGCTGTGGGTGGGATATGCAGCTCACCTGGTGGCAAGATCTGCCGCCCAGACGCTGATGGCCCGCAAACATGTTTTCAACGCAATCTAAAAGCTACTTTTTTTCGGGAATCCTGGTCTCGGGTCCGCCTGCCGAAGCAGGGAGCGAGTGAGAAATCACTTTCTTGTCGTTGTTTTTAGACAATTCCGGAGATATGATCTGACCGCTTATGCGCACAGAAGGTTCTATGGATAGCTGATCGGAATGCAATTCTCCCGTAAATACGCATTTATCCCTCAGGGAGGCAAGTTCGCTTACCTTTAAAACACCATCAAAACTTCCGCTAACGTCAACGCTTTTACAGTCCACTTCTCCCACACATTTTCCGGTCTCTCCTATAACCAGTTTTCCTTCTGTCTTGATCTTCCCTTCCAGGTATCCGTCTATACGAATGTCATGTTGGGTTTCAATGTTGCCAATGATCTTAGTGTTCCCGCAAATACGGGTTACGTTGTTCATCTGTGATGAGCCGCTCTCTTTGTCTAGTGCCATTATCGTTTTTCTATTACCGGGTAAATATAACATTATTATTGATTTGTCTTCAATATTGACATTGCTTTTTCCAATTGCAGATCATCGCGTATCATGCTTCTCAGGCGGCCTTCCTGCAGGTAATAACGGCTACAGATCTCTTCTTCCAGGAGGGGCTGGATTTCCTTGCGGTAATGCATCAGGTCCGTGGCCTTATCTGCATGCAGGCGTTCCTGCAATGCCTGGATCTCCTTTTCAAGCAATTCTTCGTATCCTTCTGCTTTTGCTGTCCGGCTAAAAGATTCAAGCAGGATCTCGGTGGCACTGCGGTCATCAAATTCCTTACCCGAAGTTTCCTTAACGAAATCGGCATACTCTTCATCCGAAATATAAAACATTCCGGCTTGCGGGATGGTTCTGTTACGGGTGAAATAGCGCAGGGAATACTCATGCAGGTAGTCCCTGGCCACCAACTCCATCGCTATGCGGCTGTACATGGGAAGCGACACCACGGAATCGGGAACGATCCCTCCGTTCTCGTTCCTTTCAGGCGTTCCGTCCCCGTTACGTCTGCCGTAATCCAGGGACTGTACGCACCGTCCGCTGGGGATGTAATATTTTGCGGTCGTGATCTTCAGGTTGGCATTATAGCTCAGGGGCCGGATGGTTTGTACCAAACCTTTGCCAAAGGTTTTTTCTCCCACGATCACCCCCCTTTTCAGATCCTGTATAGCTCCGGCAACGATCTCGGAAGAAGATGCCGAACCCCTGTTCACCAGAACGACCAGGGGCGTTTCGGTATCGAGCGGTTCTTCTTTGGTGTAGTGTTCCACATCAAAACGCTCCTGGCGTCCTCTTGCCGAAACCACCATGGTGTTGCGGGGCAGGAAAACCGACAGCAGTTTTACCGCCTCGTCCATCAGTCCGCCGCCGTTACCTCTCAGGTCCAGGACAATGCCCCTGACCGGATGATCGTTCTTCATATCTTTAAGGGCCTTCCTCACATCGGCGGCTCCACCCTGTGTAAATCCCGTCATTCGGATATAGGCAACGCTGTCGGGGAGCATGCATGCCAGGCCGACGTCAGAGATGTGCACCTTCTCTCTGATAACCCTGATGGTGACGGTATCACCGCCCATCAGGCGCTGCACCAAAAAATCCACCCCGGTCCCCGGGCTCCCTTTCATACGCGAACTGCATTCATCGGCACTCAGGTCCATGACGGATTCCCCGTCAATGGCCAGGATCACGTCTCCGGCAATAAGGCCAGCCCTTACGGCGGGCGAACCGGCATAAGGTTCAGAGACAAGCACTCCTTCTCCGGGACGTTTTTTGATCAGAGCCCCAACCCCTCCGTAACTTCCGGTGGTCATCATTTCAATGGACTCATTGTCTTCTTCGGGGATAAATTCGGTATAGGGGTCCATGGTGGACAGCATCGCTTCAATCCCGGTGTACACCAATTGATCCATAGCCACTGAATCGACGTAATACAGCGATATCTCACGCAACAGTGAATGAAAGATGTCCAGACTTTTTGAAGTATTGAATTCGGCACTCTGGGCTTGGAGCAACAGGGGCATGAAGAGGGCCGGGAGAATTGCTTTGAGTCTCATTTCAGCGGGTTCTAATTCGGACAAATTTACTAAAATTCTTCATATCTTTGCATATGAATTTGTTGTTTGCAACAGCCAACGCGCACAAGTGTCAGGAAGCACGAACCATTCTGGGTTCTTCCATATCAATAATTATGCCGTCATCCATGGGGTTCACCGCAGAGATCCCCGAAACGGGACTGACCCTGGAAGAAAACGCCCTGCAAAAAGCCCTTTTTATATGGAACACGTTCCATCTTCCCTGCTTTGCCGATGACACAGGCCTGGAAGTAGATGGTCTCGACGGAGCCCCCGGCGTTTTTTCGGCACGTTATGCGGGTCCGTCGTGTACTCCTGCCGACAATGTGCGGAAATTGCTGGAAGAAATGAAAGACATGAAAGACAGGACGGCACGCTTTCGTTGTGTCATAGCCCTTATCCGTAGAGGTGAACCGGTCTTGTTCCAGGGAATCGTCCAGGGGTCGATCCTGTATGAACCTGTGGGAACGGGCGGCTTCGGATACGATCCGGTATTTCGGCCCGAAGGATATGACACATCGTTTGCTCAGATGACCGAAAAAGAAAAAAACCACATATCCCACAGAAAAAGGGCACTGGAAATAATGGCCCTTCAGTTCACATGATTACGCCCCTGAAACTGATAGTCCTCAATACCCGGCCATACAGAGAAACAAGTCTGCTGGTAAACGCCTATACTGACATATGGGGTCGCGCGGATTTTATTGTCAGGGGAATACGGACTGCACGCAACAAGGCTGCAGCGGCCATGTTCCATCCGCTTAGCATTCTGGATACACGCACATACTACCATGAAAAAAAAGACCTCAACCAGCTGAAGGAGTACCAGAAAATATACCTGCTGGACGGATTGTGTTCAGATGTACGCAAAAGCAGTGTGGGTTTGTTCATAGGGGAATTGTTGTACAAGACGGTAAGAGAATCGGAAGAAAACAGGGCCTTGTTCGGATTTGTGGCAGATACCATCCTGGAGCTCGACCGGGCAGGAGTGGAGCTGGCGGACCTGCATCTGTATTTCGCTGCCCGTCTTTGCCGATACCTGGGATATGCTCCTGACCTATCTGCTCCTGCACAGAAAAATATATTCTTCGACATAAAAGGAGCCTGTTTCAGGGATACGCCAGACACTTCATACGGGGCTTTTGATCTGGATGCCTCCCGGTTGTTCCGGCAAATCCTCACCTGTCCTCCGGGCGAAGCGACTCCCCTCCAATGCTCGGGGACAAAACGTCATCATTTCCTGAACTGCCTCATGAATTATTACGGGTATCATATGGGGAAAACACCCGATATCAGGTCCGTGGACATATTACATCAGGTTTTTCTTTAGTAACTTTGCACCTCCATGTCATTGATCAACGCAGTTTACAGATTATATAACAGAAGACTTCTGACAGAGCTTGACCTTTCCTCGGAGGACCCTTTCCCCTTCCAGGAAGCGACCTTTCGTTACCTCACCTCCCGTGGAGCCGGAACTGTTTTCGGGGAAAAATACAAAATGGGAGAGATCCGTGATATTGAAACCTTTCGCCAAAGGATCCCCCTCCATGATTACAACAGTCTGGAACCCTACATACAAAACATTCTCAAGGGGGCACAGAATGTCCTTTGGGACAGGCCTGTTTCCTGGTTTGCCCTTTCCAGCGGCACTTCTTCTTCCCGGTCCAAGTTCATTCCAATGAACATGGAAAATCTTCAGTTCTGCCACTACAAGGGAATGCTCACCATCCTTTCCAGCTACGTCAGAACCTTTCCCTCTTCGCGTCTTTTCAGGGGAAAATCCCTTACCCTGGGCGGGAACCGGCACATAGACAAAAGCGTGGACACCAATTGTTGTTACGGCGATCTGTCTGCCTTCCTCCTGATAAACACGCCCCTTATAGCACGGACGTTCACCACTCCTCCCAAAAAAACCGGCCTGATCCCCGATTTTGAGTACAAGGTCGAACAGGTAAGCAAGCTGATTGCCCGTCAGAACCTGGTAAGCTTTTCGGGTGTTCCCTCATGGAACCTTATCCTGATGCGCAAGGTACTTGAGCAAACCGGAAAAAGAAACCTGCACGAACTATGGCCGCACATGGAGCTGTTTATGCACGGAGGTGTTAATTTTGAACCTTACCGGGTCCATTACAAAGCGTTATTCCCCTCCCCGGGTATGCATTACCTGGAAACATACAACGCTTCTGAAGGATTCTTTGCCTTCCAGACAGACCTGAACGATCCGGGACTTCAATTGCTCCCCAACGTAAGTGTCTTCTATGAGTTTATTCCGCTTGAAAAACTGCAGGCGGCAGAGAACGGAACATTTACAGATTTCCTGACCATGGCGGATGTGGAAACAAACAAGCCGTATGCTATGGTAATATCTACCAATTCGGGCCTATGGCGGTATCTGATCGGAGATACGGTCCGGTTCACACAGCTTTATCCGCACAAGATCCGGATCATCGGACGCACCAAGTTGTTTATAAACACGTTCGGAGAAGAACTGATGATAGAAAATGCAGAACGGGCCCTGTCCAGAACCTGCGACCTTACCGGAACCAGTGTGCATGAATATACGGTAGCTCCCGTATTTATGGACACCCGCAGGAAAGGGGCTCATCAATGGCTTATTGAATTTGAAACCATGCCACAGGACCTGAAAACCTTTACGGAGATCCTGGATAAGGAACTTATGCAGGTGAATTCAGATTATGAAGCCAAGCGTCTTCATACCGGGACCATGGACCCGCCCCGTATAGAACCCATGAAAAAAGGATGTTTTTACCGGTGGATGGCCCTGAATGACAAATTGGGAGGACAAAGCAAGGTGCCGCGTCTCTGGAATAACAGGGATTATGTGGAAGACCTGCTCGGGATCAATGAAAGCTTGTGATATTATAGAAACGTTCCGCTACCAGGCAACGCATACGGCTGTATATGCCCGTTACCTGGAACTGCTGGGTGTTGATCCGCAGCAGGTTGAAATCCCGGAGAACATTCCTTTCCTCCCTATACGGTTTTTCAAAACACATCACATATACAACCTGCCGGGTCAGCCACAGCATATCTTTACAAGTTCAGCCACTACGGGCATGGTCCCTTCCCGTCATCCGGTGGACAGCCTGGCACGCTACGGAAAAAACGTGCTGGACATTTTCCGCTTTTTTTACGGGGAACCCGGCGATTATACCATCCTTGCCCTGCTTCCTTCATACCTGGAAAGAACGGGATCATCGCTGGTTTACATGATGAAAGAACTGATGGAGCGAAGCAGCGGAAAGGCAGACGGATTTTATTTATACGACCGGAAAGCTTTATACCTCCGACTCCTGGACCTGGCCCGGGCAAACCGTCCGGTCTGGCTTCTGGGTGTGAGCTTTGCCCTTTTGGATTTTTCAGCGGAATATACGGTCCGCCATCCCGGGCTGATCGTTGTGGAAACAGGCGGAATGAAAGGAAGGGGCGACGAATTGTCACGTGAGGAACTGCACGGCCGGATCAGTAAAGGATTTCCTGAAAGTCAGATTCACAGTGAATACGGAATGGCCGAATTGTTCTCTCAGGCATACGCTTGCGGGAATGACCCGTTTTTCAGGTGTCCTCCCTGCATGCAGATCCTGATCAGGAACCTGCAGGACCCGTTCCTGCTACAGCCCCATGGTGCCCGTGGGGGCATAAACATCATTGACCTGGCCAACAGCCATTCCTGTTCCTTCCTGGAAACGGAAGACCTGGGCTGCCGTTTGTCCGACGGCCGCTTCCAGGTCCTTGGAAGAATCCCCGACACTGAACGGCGGGGATGTAACATGCTTATTGATAAGCCTTAAAAAACGTTTCTATTCTTTCCGAATAAGACTCGGACAGCTCTGCATCTCCGTTAACCTTCAGGATATCATTCATATGCACATAGGTGCTGATGGCGGATTCAGCGTCAGAAGAAGAAAGAAACCCTCCTTTGTACGACCCCAGGAAATACCCTATCGCCTTATAAGTTTCTTCCAGGAAAGGAACGGCAATATCCCGGGCTTTTTCCGGTCTTTCAAGAAAATAATACAACTCGACGGTTTCCATGACACCCACTTCGTTCAAAGAAGGCTGCACCGCGTAGTTGAGCGGATAGCGCTTCATAATTTCCATGCCCCTGTCGAGGATCTTTTCTGCCTTATCCGTTTTGCCTTCCAGGATAAGAGCCTTGGCCACCTGGGAATACATCTGTCTGACAGCCTGCTGCACAAGAAAGAGGTAGGTGACATGATAATCCAGCAATACACCCGGTTCTTCCATCCTTCCCCAGCGGTACCCTTCCATCAGCAAGGGATATAATTTGTCCGTATCCATGTACGGAACCTCGGGACGGATGTTTTCCGTCTTAAAAGGCATGAGCTTATAGGCCATTCCGTCATAGCGCAGGTAATCACGGATCCCGATGTTCAGGTCGCCTCCGCGGGAAACAATATATATGGGCCTGTCCCACTCGTAGTTGGCCAGCATATCCAGAAACATCATTTCCACCTTCATAAGCGTATGTTTGTTTTCCGGAATATCCAGATCCATGTATTCCGGGATCAGATGGGCATCCTTTTGAGGAACGATCCCGCAGGCAAGTACATTTTCCTTGTTCACGGGGATTCGTAATTTTCTTGCCGGAAGGTAATTGATCATGGTCCCGTCGTTCAATTGCAGCTTTGCCCTGGGATTTCCCATTACACTCACAGCCTGTATGGCGGGAACCCGGTCCGTAACCCTTTCGTATACGGGCAGGATCTCATTGGTACCGTAAAGGTAAGATTCCCTGGGAATGGAAAACTTCACGGGTGCCGAGGTATACATCTTCCATTGCATCTGGTCAATATACCAGTCTGTGCCAAGCAGGGATGTGTTCATCACCCTGACATCGGTCCTGATACCTTCCACTTCCTGGGCATACCACAGCGGGAATGTATCGTTGTCTCCGTGGGTAACAATAATGGCATTGCAATCTTCACGGCAGGTGGTCAGGAAATTGAAAGCAAAATCTCTTGCCGTATAACGGCCGCTCCGGTCATGATCGTCCCAGTTCTGCGCCAGCATCTGGAAAGGCACAAACAGGCAAAGAGCCGAGGCAAGGGAACCGGCCAGGATGCCGGGCAGTTTTTTTCGCAACAAGTGGTACAGGGCCACGACACCCAGGCCCACCCAGATGGAAAAGGCGTAGAATGAACCTGCATAGGCGTAATCTCTCTCTCTGGGCTGGTACGGGGGCTGGTTCAAATAAACCACAATCGCCAGACCGGTCAGGAAAAAAAGCAGGAACGTGATCCATGCATTCCGCCGGTCTTTTGCCGTTTGGTATAAAAGACCGGCTATTCCCAGTAACAGGGGCAGCATGTAGTAATGGTTCTTTGCTTTGTTTCCGGCAAGCATCTCGGGTGCCTTTGACTGATCCCCCAGCCTGGCCCTGTCCAGAAATCCGATTCCGCTCTCCCAGTTCCCCCTGACGGGATCTCCGGGGATGGTGCCCTGAATATCGTTCTGACGTCCTGCAAAATTCCACATGAAATAACGCCAGTACATATAATTGACCTGGTAATCGAAAAAGAAGACCATGTTGTCCCCGAAGGAAGGCATGCTTTTTCCTTCCGAATTGACTTTTCCTTTCCCCGTGTTGTAAGAATCGTAGAAAGACCCGTGGGTTTCGCGTTTGCTCCACATACGCGGAAAAAACATTTTATCGGCATCCTTGTACAGGGGTACCTCGGGTCCCTTGACACGGGCGTACTTCCCGTCCATTTTTACATATTGCCTGGTATTCTTCCATGTGTCATAGGGAGAATTGTATATCCCGTCATACAGAAGCGGGGCCGCCCCGTATTGCTCACGGGCCAGGTATTTGTCGAGGGCAAACGGATTGTCGGGCTGGTTTTCGTTGGTTGGGGTTTTTGCACTGGAGCGGATCACGACCATGGCAAACGAAGCATATCCTATAATAATGACCGTCAGACACAAGAGGATCGTATTCCACAGTACTTTCCCTTTCCGGTGTGTGGCAACAACCCCCCAAAACAAGGCGGCAACCAGAGATACAACAAAGAACAACATCCCGCTGTTGTAGGGAAGTCTGAAAACATTGACGAACAAAAGGTCAAACCATCCCGATATCCTGGGGAGCCAGGGAATAATCCCGTAAAGAATGATCACGATGATGACCACCGATAAAAGAAGTGTCAGAACCGCCCCTTTCCAGGAGAAAGTGTATTTTTTGTAAAAATAAATAAAGACAAGTGCCGGGATCGTCAACAGGTTGAGCAAGTGGACCCCTATGGAAAGCCCCATCAGGTAGGCGATCAGCACGATCCATCTGTTAGCATGCGGTTTGTCGGCATTTTCTTCCCACTTCAGCATGGCCCAGAATACGGCGGCCGTAAACAGGGAAGACATTCCGTACACTTCTGCCTCTACGGCCGAAAACCACGCCGTATCGGAAAAAGAATAGACCAGGGACCCGACTGCCGCGGCCCCCCATATGGCAATGGCATTGCCCGTATTAAGACGGATCTTCTGTGTTTCAAGCAGACGTCTTCCCAAATGGGATATGGTCCAGAACAACAGCAGTACACAAAATGCCGAGGCCAGTGCACTCATGGCATTGATCAGCATGGCTGCCTGCTGGTTGCTTCCGAACATGGAAAACAGCCTGCCCAGCAACTGGTAAGTGGGATTTCCGGGAGGATGCCCTACTTCAAGTTTGTATGAAGATGCTATGAATTCACCGCAATCCCAGAAACTGGCAGTCGGCTCTATGGTTGCCAGGTATACTGCTGCTGAGATGGCAAAAACCACCCACCCTATCAGGAGGTCTGTCTTTTTGAATGTCCTTGTTTCCATGTCACAAATGTAGGCGATTTTTTTTACCTTTACCGTCTGATTTGCCTTAAAATTATGGATTACATCGTCCTGGCGCTCATCGTCTGTTTCTGTTTCATCCTCATTTATACAAGAGCACCCCTGACGTTATTGCTCACGGGCTGTTTCCGCTACAACATATCGATTGAGAACGAAGAGCAGGGGAACATCCGTTTTTCACGTAACTTTCTGTGCTTTTTCATCATGGCGGTCTTTTCCTTTTTTATTGCTTATCACGAACATCTGCTTTCCCCTCTTCCCTTACCCCTGAGGGGCTTGCCCGGCCCGTTGGTCTTCCTGTCACTGACAGGTGTGTTCTGTGTTTTTTTTCTGTTTAAGGTAATCCTTCTGCGGATCATAGGATGGACCATCGATTCTCCTGCCTTTATCAATTTTCTGGGCCGGACCGGGCAGGATTTCTGCATTCTTTCAGGTCTCATTTTCATCCCGTTTCTGATCCTTTTTTCGTGGATCGGGGGTCCGTCCGGGTATGGCGCCCCCATAGCGGCGGCAGTCATAGCTTCTGCCGGCTACCTGATATATGCCTTACGTTGTATCCGACTATTTCTTTCAGCCGGTTTTTCTCTTTTTTTCTGGATTTTGTATCTTTGCACCCTTGAACTGGTGCCCTTAGGGGTGTTAATTCATTATGTTGCGGGGATATGACAATGAAAATCAGAAACATACTAATTTCACAACCAACGCCAAACGGATGTTCCCCCTATGTCGAAGTCAAGGAAAAATTCGGTCTGCACATTGATTTTGTTCCATTTATCCGTGTAGAAGGTCTTACGGCAAAAGATTTCCGGACACAACGCGTAAATATTTTGGACCATACCGCTGTTGTATTCACCTCCCGTTCAGCCATCGATTCTTTTTTTCACCTGTGTGAAGAATTGCGAATCAATATTCCCGAGACCATGAAATACTTCTGCATGACCGAAGCCGTGGCATTCTACCTGCAGAAGTATATTGTATATCGCAAACGGAAAATATTTTTCGGGAAGGGAAACATTCCTTCACTCGTAGAATCCATAGGCCCGAAGCATAAGAACGAAAAGTTCCTGCTGACACTGGCAGACTGCTACAAGCCGGAACTTCCGCTTGCTTTTGAAAAAGCAGGTTTCAAATTCACCAAAGCGATCCTCACGCACACCATTATGGAAGACCTGTCGGGGCTTGACCTGAAAAAATACCAGATGCTGGTGTTTTATTCCCCCGCAGACGTGAGGTCTTTGCTTGAGAATTTTCCTGAATTCAGCCAGGACGGCATCCTTTTCGGAACATTCGGCAATGCAACTGCCTCGGCCCTGAAGGAAGCCAGCCTTCAATCCTGTTTTGAGGCCCCGACTCCCGAGGCACCTTCCATTGCCCAGGCCCTGACCCTCTACCTGGAAAAGAATAAATGATCATGAAACGGACATTTTGTCTGTCTTTGGCCTTTCTTGTTGTCCTTATGACCGCATCTTGCCAAAAGAATTATAACCATTACAGGGAACTGGCCTATGGCAGATGGGATCTTGTCTCGGTTGACGGGACGGCTCCCGGGGATGCGGAACAATTGTATTTCACCACAAGCACTTCGGTCACCCTCACCCGCGATGGCCAATCGTATCAGGGCCAGTACCAGTTCTATTGCAATATGCTGACTACGTATTTTGAACAATACCAGGGTCTGTTCCAGGAATGGCGTGTTGAAAAAATGGAAGATTCGCTGATGCGGGCGGTGGTGGAGTTTTGCGAAATTGACGGCGACACGCTCTGTACAGGTACCGTATTGGAATACCGGAAACTGCCGCAATGAAAACGGAAATATCATATGCATTCCCAAAAAAAATGCGTTTGTCTTCCCGGAAAGAAATCGAATCGCTTTTTTCCGGAGCGGACACTTTCGTGGCAGGACCCTACCGGGTTTTTTACAAGGCTTTCCCGCTGAAGGAAACCCATGCCTGTGCCTGCAGTATGACGGCAGCCGTCCCAAAGAAACACATCCGTTCTGCCGTCAGGCGGAATCTGATCAAAAGACGTATCCGGGAATCATTTCGTCTTCATTTTCCCGTTTCTCTTGCACCTGCTCTCAGTTCAAGGAATATCAGGCTCATCTTTTTATGTCTATATTTACCTCATGAAGTCAGACCTTTTGAACCACTGGAGGAAAAAATGCGCACATTGCTGGAACGTTTTAGCGATATGCTTGAAAAAGGTATTGACCTTTCCCCTGATCCTGTTGGTTAAGTGCTACCAGCTTTGCATATCTCCTTTTACGCCTCCTTCCTGCCGGTTTACTCCAACCTGTTCCCAATATGCTCTGGAGGCCCTGAAAAAACATGGTCCCGTGAAAGGGCTTTACCTGGCGGTATGGCGTTTTTTACGCTGCAATCCCTGGGGAGGAAGCGGCTACGATCCGGTCCCCTGACAGAAGGACTCCTTGATCTTCCTGGCAATTTTCACGGACACTACTGCGGCAAGTTCTTCTTCCGGGGCCAGGGCGATTTGTTTCAGGCTTCCAAAACGACCCAGCAGCTTTTCCATCAAAACCGGACCGATTCCGGGGATATCGAGCAAGGCCGACCTGGTAAAGCGGGCGCTTCTTTTTTGTCTGTGAAACGTGATCCCGAAACGATGTGCCTCGTTGCGCAACTGCATCAACAGCCTGAGTGAAGAAGAGTTTTTATCCAGAAACAACGGGGTCTTGTCTGTTGCCAGGTAAATTTCCTCCAGACGCTTAGCCAGGCCAACCAGGGTAATGTTTTTGGACAAGCCGAGGCTTTCCAGGGCATTATAAGCGGCAGAGAGCTGCCCCTTTCCCCCGTCTATGACAACCAGCTGGGGCAGCGGGTCATTTTGTTCCAGCATGCGTTTGTACCTTCTGGCAACAACTTCGGTCATAGAGGCGAAGTCGTCCGGTCCCGTTACGTTTTTTATGGTGAAGTGCCGGTACTCCTTTTTACTGGGGAGGCCGTTCCTGAAAACGACACAGGCGGCCACCGGATGGCTGCCCTGAAGGTTTGAATTGTCAAAACACTCCATATGCAAGGGCAATTCTTTCATCCGAAGATCTTCTCGTAACCTCTCCAGGAGTTTTTTTGTCTTCTGTTCCCTGATAGTCTCGTTTTCACCCGTTTCGCTCAGACGCACCTGCTCCCGCATATAATTGAGCGCGTTCCTCATACTCAGTGAAACCAGTGTTTGCTTGTCTCCCCTGCGGGGAATGTGCACCTTGCTGTTTGCGGGAACGGCTTCAGGCAGAAAAGGGACAAGAATGTCCCCCGAAAGTTCCCCAAGCTGCTCTTTCATATCGGCCAGGAACAGACTCAGGACCGTTGCAGGCGTTTCCTCAATATGCAACTTGTACTTCACGTTGAGCGACTGTATCACCGCCCCGCCCGATACCCGCATAAAATTCCCAAAGGCCATGGAGGATGACGGATCCAGGATCGTGCTGAAAACATCCAGGTCCGAGATTCCCGGATTGACGATTACCGACTTTGTCTGGTAGCGTGTCAGTATGTCCCATTGCTCCTTGTATTTTTGTGCCTGCTCAAAATCCAGTGATGCCACAGCCGTTTTCATCTGTTCTTCAAGCAGTTTTCTCACAGAAGCCAGATCTCCCTTAAGAATGCTCAGGACCGAACGAATGTACCGGTCATAATGCTCCCTGCTTTCTTCCCCCACGCAGGGAGCCAGACAACGCCCTATATGTGCCTGCAAACATTTCCTGTACCTGCCCGAGGCAATGGCGGCCGGTGTCAGGGGCAGGGAGCACGTTCTCAGGGGATACAGGGTATGCAGCAGCTGCAGCAGCTGTTTGCAGTAGAACGCACTGGTATAGGGCCCGAAATAGTGCGATCCGTCCTTAACCGCCCTGCGGGTTTGCAAAACCCGTGGAAACGGTTCGTTCTTTACACAGATCCACGGAAATGTCTTGTCGTCCTTGAGCAGGATGTTGTACCTGGGCCGTAAGGTCTTGATAAGGTTGTTTTCCAGCAACAACGCGTCGCTTTCTGTCTCTACAACGGTATATTCCAGGGTTCGTATCTGGCTGACCATCCTGTTTGTTTTGACCGAAAGGTTTCTTCCGCGCGCGAAATACTGGGAAACCCTTTTTTTCAGATCCTTTGCTTTTCCCACGTAAATTACCTTGCCGTCCTTGTTCAGAAAACGGTACACCCCGCATTGATGGGGTAAAAGGGCCAATTGCTCGGACACATTAACCATTACTTTGTAAAATTACATATATTTGCCAAACCTTTTATGAAAAAACTAATCGAAACAAAAGATCTGCGACAGGTCTTCGGAGAAAAATCTGTAGTCGGGTTTTTTCTTGCTCCTGCCCTGATGAAATGGATGAAGCTTGACAAGATCAACAAGCTTTATGACAAGGTGGCAGATTTTCAGGGTCGTGATTGTCTGGAAGCGTTTCTTGCCGAAATGCGGATCTCTTATGAAATCCCGGCATCAGATCTTGCCAACCTCCCAAAAGAAGGTCCGTTCATCACCGTGTCCAATCATGCTTACGGCGGTTTGGACGGGATCATCCTGATGCACCTAATCTCGGACGAAAGACCCGATCTGAAGATTATTGTCAATTTTCTTTTATCCAGGATCAAACCGCTGCAGGAGTTTTTTCTGCCTGTGAACGCTTTCGACAAAAGCGTTTCCTCCCGCTCCAGTATCAAAGGGATACGCCTGGCGAAAGAATCCCTGGAAAAAGGCAATCCGCTGGGCCTTTTCCCTGCCGGAGAGGTCTCTCACATAGGTCCTGCCGGACAAGTGGAAGACATTCCCTGGCACACCCCCATAGTAAAATTCATTCAGAACGCCGGCGTGCCTGTTGTCCCCATTTATTTTGACGGACACAACTCGGCAAAATTCATGCGCAAGGCCAGGATCCACCCCATGCTCCAAACGGCCAGCCTCCCTGCCGAGGTTTTGAACAAGAAAGGACAGCGGATCTCCATTCGCATAGGCGCACCGGTGAGCGTGGCAGAGCAGCAGCGTTACACCGATTACAGGGACCTGGGGGATTATCTTCGGGCCCGTACGTACGTCCTTGCCGCCAACATTGAAAAGGAAGACAAATACAAGAACCTGGAAAACGCCGCCCCCATCGCCCCTGCCAAACAGCAGGATCTGGCTGCCAGGGAAATTGAACAGCTACCCTCCCGCAACTGCCTGTTCAGAATCAATAATTTTGCGGCATATTTTGCTCCTTATTCCTTTATCCCCAATCTTATGTACGAGATTGGCAGAAAACGGGAAGAAGCGTTCCGAACCGTAGGGGAAGGGACATACCAGCCGCTTGACCTGGACACTTACGATCGAAATTACCACCATCTGATCCTTTGGGATACAGAGAAAAAAACGATCGTCGGAGCTTACCGCATAGGGATGGGGGCCGAATTGATGAAACGGTTCGGTATTCCGGGATTCTACAACAGCTCCCTGTTCAGGTTCGACGAAAAATTTGCCCCCGTGCTGCGACAAAGCCTGGAACTGGGGAGGGCTTTCATAAGTCATGAATACCGGTACGAGACCATACCCATGATGCTTTTGTTCAAGGGGCTGTTTCATATTATGCTCCGTAACGAAGAATACCGCTATTTCATTGGCCCTGTAAGCATATCTTCCTGGTATCCCAAAATGTATCAGTCCCTGATCTGCAAATATATCATGGAGCATCACACCACGGCCGATTATCACGACTGTGTCCACTCCAGGACCCCTTTCACCCCTGATTTCGGGGTGGTAGATCCCGATGTGCTCCTGCGGGACGTACAGACCCCGGAACAGCTGGACCGGCTGCTTTTACGCATGAGCAACCGCCAGTACCGTCTTCCCTCCCTGGTCAAACGGTACCTCAAGCTCAACGCAAAGGTGGTGGTTTTCAACATCGACAGGGAGTTCAACGATTCTTTGGACGGATTCATTGTTTGTGACGTAAACGAAGTTTCGAAAGAAGAACTGCTGATGGTGACTAAGGATATTTCCGATCCTTCGGTAATCGAAAAACGCTTTGGAAAGTCCCTCACAAGATAAATTCTTTATGCAAAAGGCGCTTGAAGAAGCGCGCATAGCCTTCGGAAAAGACGAGATTCCCGTGGGTGCGGTGATCGTGTGCCGCGGTAAAATCGTTGCCCGTGCGCACAACCTGACCGAAACGTTGAACGATCCCACCGCGCATGCCGAAATGCAGGCCATTACGGCAGCCTGCAACACGCTTGGCGGAAAATACCTGGATCAGTGTACCCTGTATGTTACCCTGGAGCCGTGCCTGATGTGTGCAGGCGCATTGGCCTGGGCACAACTGGGCCGCCTTATATATGCCGCACAGGATCCCAAAAAGGGCTATTCCCTTTGTCAGGAAAGGGTCCTGCATCCAAAAACTGAAGTGTCAGGAGGTTTGATGGCCGGAGAAGCAGGAACGCTGCTAAAAGATTTTTTTGCGTTGAAACGCTAATATTATATCTTTGCACCCTCCGATTGAGCTATGGTGTAATGGTAGCACTACAGATTTTGGTTCTGTCTGTCTAGGTTCGAATCCTGGTAGCTCAACAACGGATGAGCTATGGTGTAATGGTAGCACTACAGATTCTGGCTCTGTCGGTCCGGGTTCAAGTCCTGGTAGCTCAACTTAAAACAATCAGTTACCTTTACATCATGAACAGACTGGTTGTCTCTCTCACCCTCACTTGTTGCCTGGTATTCGCTGCCGTTCCGGCCCGGGCGCAGTACTACAGCACCGGAGAGGATCCGTCCCGGCTGAAATGGAACCGCATTCAGGCAGGTTCTCTGCAGGTGGTCTACCCCAGAGGCCTCGATTCACTTGCTTTCCGTTATGCCTGGCTGTTGGAGCAGGCCGCTCCGCCGGTGATGTCAACCCTCGGGTCTTCCGCTCCATCGCTGCCCGTGATCATCCGGCCTTACAATGTAAACAGCAACGGCATGGTCGTCTGGGCTCCCAAACGTATGGAGCTGTTCACCACGCCTCCTTCATCGGGGACCATGCACAACTGGGAAAAACAACTTGTCGTGCACGAACTGAGACATGTGGCCCAGATGCACAGGGCCGGGGAACATTTTTTCCGGGTTTTCGGATGGTTGTTCGGTCAGCAGTCGGAAGGGATATCGGTGGGATTGTATTTCCCCAAATGGCTTCTGGAAGGAGATGCGGTCATTACCGAAACTGTTCACTCATATGCGGGCAGGGGCCGGGAGGCTTCGTTCCTGATGCCATACAAGGCCTATTTTGCGGAAAACAAATCCTTTTCTTATGACAAATGGCGGTACGGATCGTTCCGCCACCAGATCCCTGACCATTACGCGCTGGGATATATGAAGCTTTCTGTGGCAAGACTGTTTTCCGGGGAAGAGGCGCTGGGTCGCATTTTTTCAGATATCACCAAATATCCCTTCTGGCCTGTCATATACGGTCAGACTTTCAGAAAAAATTACGGCTATTTTGCCGTCAAACTATGGGACCCTGCCGCAGAATATTACAAGCAGCTCTGGGAAAAGTCGGCCGCCCTGAAAGATCCGTTTGATCCCGGATCGCAGATCAACAGGCCAGTAAAAGACTATGTCAGTTACACGTCTCCTTCGCTGGTAGTGCATGAAGACGGAAAAGAGGTCCTGTATGCCGTGAAATCCTCACTGTCGCGGACTGCACGTCTTGTCCGTTTCCCGGAACAGGAAACCGGCCGGGAAGAGACGGTCTGCCTGCTGGGACACATCAATTCCTCCCTGAGTGCTTCAGGTCCGTTCCTTTTTTGGAGCGAGAGGGTGAGCGGTCACCGCTGGGCACATGAAAATTTCTCGGTAATCATGGTTTACAACGCCGTGACGGGAAAAAAAAACCGGCTTCTGTCACGTACCCGTTATTTCAACCCTTCTCCCAGCCATGACGGCCGGTGGCTTGCAGCCGTGTATTACCCGCCCGAAGGAGGGTCGGAATTGCACCTGCTGAATCCCTATACCGGGGAACTGCTTGAAAAGCACAGAATACCCGGGGGAGAACAGCTTACAGACATCGCCTGGTCAGACAACAACACCCTGTTCCTGCTGCTGACCGGGGAAGAGGGCACCGGCATCTGCCGGTTGGACAGACAGAAAAAGGAATGGGAAACGGTACTTGCTCCGGATTTTCACTCCCTGACGGGACTGCAGGAAGCCGACGGCCGGCTGTATTTTAAAAGTGACTGCCGGGACAACACGGACAACATATTCTGCCTGGATCCGGAAACAGGGCGTATCATGCAGCTTACCGATGCAAGGTTCGGAGCTTTTGATCCCCTGCCCGCCGGCAATGACGGGGGCAATTACCTGTACTATGCCAACTATACCGCGCAGGGTTACCAGTTGACACGGCTTCATCCGGACAGTCTTCTTTGGAAACCCGCAGATTTCCGGGAACCGCAGGAGGATCCCTTCATTTTGGCTCCTTCCCCCGATTTCAACATTGATACGCTGCGGGTGCCTGACCGGGTGTCCTACCCGGTCAGGAAATTCAACAAGGTGCTGAACGCTTTCAGGATACACTCCTGGATGCCTTTCTATTTCAATTACGACGATATTGAAAATTTCACTTTTCAGAAATACTATCAGACCATCGCCCCCGGAGTGACCCTCATGTCTCAAAACACCCTGGGAACGCTGACCTCTACGGCGGGCTATTCCTATCATAAGGGATTCCACGCCGGACACCTGAGAGTGGACTATTCCGGTTTGCTGCCTGTCATCTCCCTGAAGTTCGATATCAACGACCGCTTCCGGACGCATACTTTTTTACGGAATGACGGTCAGGACTCCCGGTGGGTGTCTGACACAACGGGAACCTCCTATATGGAAGCCTCCCTGCATGCATACATTCCCTTTACATTCAACGGCCATGGCTGGCAGAGAGGACTGGTGCCTTCTGTAAGGTATCGGATCTCCAACGACAGCTATGGCATACCCGGTACACCTGCCGTACCCGTGAGCCAGACGCTGCAGGCGGGCATCCAGTACTACCAGGTGGTCAACAGGGCACCACGGGACATTTTTCCAAGACTGGGATTCGGCCTCAACGTACAAACCTCCTTTGCTCCCGGAACAGCGTCCCTTTTTACCGGAATCCTGTACCTGCAGGCCTACGGATACCTTCCGGGGATCCTGAGGAACCAGGCCCTGAAGTGGAATGTTGGCTGGCAGGAACAATGGATTAAGGACCGGTATTTATATCTGGGAACCTTTCTGGCCGCTCCCCGGGGGATCAACACCCGTATCCTGTCCCCGGTTACTTTTTCGGCCTCTCTGGACTATGCCATCCCCCTGTGGGCCGGAGACCCGTCGATCCCGGACATCATTTACATAAAACGTTTTCAGCTGATACCTTTTGCCGACTTCATGCAGACGCGGCAGCAAGACGGGACAAAAACCCGGTATTGGTCGGCAGGTGCAGACCTGTTGATGGATTTTCATCTGTTCCGCATTGGTGTCATGCTGACGGCAGGAGTACGGTATGCGTGGACATGTGAAAACAAGCACCATGTTGAATTCCTGTTCTCGTTCCCGGCCTTTAATTGACCTGTATTATGAAGTATCTTAAATTTTTTTCTCCCTATGAATGGTTTTTGCTGCTGACCATCGTCTCCCTCAATTTTGTGGTTTTCTTCATTACGGGCGAATGGGACATTTTATCTGCCATAGCTACCGTCTCAGGGGTCCTGTGCGTGGTGCTGGTGGCAAAAGGACATATTTCCAATTACCTCTTCGGCCTTATCCAGGTCAGTTTATATACATACCTTTCCTGGGGAGTGGGCTATTGGGGAGAAGTAGCCCTGAACGGACTGTACTACGTTCCCATGCAATTCATCGGTTTTTTCATGTGGAGGAAACGTACGCGTGAAGGAAGCCGCACGCGGGTTACTGCCAAAAATCTTTCAGGAACACAAAGACTGGTACTGACCGTAGTCTGTACCTTCCTGATCCTGGGAGGCGGACTGGTCCTGAAGCATTACGGAGATCCGGCTCCCTATCTCGACTCGACCACTACTTTTCTGTCTGTCGTGGCTATGTTCCTGATGGTAAAAACATACGCGGAACAATGGTACCTGTGGATCACGGTAAATGTGGCGACCATTATCATGTGGAGCATGGCTTTTGTTCGCGAACAGGACGCGGGACATCTGATCATTGCGTCCATGTGGTGTGTCTACCTGCTCAACTCCATACACGGTCTGTTTGAATGGAAAAGAGCTGCCAAAACTGCGTCGCTGACAAATTGACAGATTTCCTGCCGTGGCATTGATTTTGCGTTATCTCGATTCGTTGAAAGAAAACACACATATCAAATAACAAATCATTTAAATTTTATCAAAGATGAAAATCAAACCTTTAGCAGATCGAGTAGTCGTTCAGCCGCAGGAAGCGGAAACCAAGACAGCTTCGGGCCTCTACATCCCCGACACCGCAAAAGAAAAGCCCCAGCGTGGAAAAATCGTAGCAGTAGGCAGCGGAAAAAAAGATGAGCCTATGGAATTGAAAGAAGGTGACATGGTTCTCTACGGCAAATATGCCGGTACCGAGATCAATGTTGACAACGAAGAATACCTTATTATGCGTCAATCGGACGTTTTAGCCATTATCTAAAATTAACCCTGTAAAAAACAAATCATTATGGCAAAAGAAATAAAATACAATATCGAAGCCCGCTCCCTCATGAAAGAAGGGGTTGATGCTTTAGCCAATGCAGTAAAAGTAACTTTAGGTCCTAAAGGACGCAATGTGGTTATTGACAAGAAATACGGCGCTCCCCAAATCACCAAGGATGGTGTTACGGTCGCTAAAGAGATCGAGCTGGAAGAACCGTTTGCCAATATGGGAGCACAGATCGTAAAGGAAGTGGCCTCCAAGACAAACGACCAGGCAGGTGACGGAACAACTACCGCAACCGTACTGGCACAGTCCATTATTACCGTAGGTTTGAAAAACGTTACGGCCGGCGCCAATCCCATGAATCTGAAACACGGTATTGACAAAGCCGTCAACGCTGTAGTTGCCAGTCTTAAAAAACAAAGCCAGCAGGTGGGCGATGACCTTTCAAAGATCGAACAGGTTGCCTCCGTCTCGGCAAATAACGACCATACCATCGGCAAACTGATTGCCGAGGCCATGGGGAAAGTCAAGAAAGAAGGCGTGGTAACGGTGGAAGAAGCAAAAGGCACCGAAACGGAAGTGAAGGTTGTAGAAGGGATGCAGTTTGACCGCGGATACATCTCGGCCTATTTCATTACCAATTCGGAAAAAATGGAAGCCGTCCTGGAAAATCCGCTGATCCTGATCACGGACAAGAAGATCTCGACCATGAAAGACCTGATGCCCCTCCTGGAGCCCGTGGCACAGAACGGTCGTTCCCTGCTGATCATTGCCGAGGATGTGGACGGCGAGGCACTGGCGACCCTGGTTGTCAACCGCCTGCGCGGCACGCTCAAGATCGCGGCTGTGAAAGCTCCCGGTTTTGGTGACCGTCGCAAGGAAATGCTGGAAGACATTGCCATCCTGACAGGAGGCACCGTCGTTACCGAAGACAAGGGTATCCGTCTTGAATCAGCCACCATGGATATGTTGGGTTCCGCAGAAAAAGTAGTTATTGACAAGGAGAATACAACCCTCGTCAACGGAGGCGGAGAGAAAAAGGCCATTGACCAGCGTGTGGCGCAGATCCGCAAACAGATGGACATAACCACCAGCGATTACGATAAGGAAAAACTCCAGGAACGTCTGGCCAAATTGTCCGGCGGCGTAGCAGTGCTATACGTAGGTGCAGCCTCGGAAGTGGAAATGAAATCCAAGAAAGACCTGGTGGAAGACGCCCTGAACGCTACCCGTGCAGCCATCGAGGAAGGATTCGTACCCGGCGGCGGCGTGGCTTACATCCGTGCCATTGAAGACCTGAAAAAGCTCAAAACGAAAAATGAAGACGAGGCTACCGGTGTCGCCATTGTGGCACGAGCCATTGAAGAGCCCCTGCGCATGATCGTGGAAAATGCCGGACAGGAAGGCAGCATTGTGGTGCAAAAAGTCCGTGAAGGAAAAGAAGACTATGGATACAATGCCTGGACCAACGCCTACGAGAACCTTTTCGCTTCGGGTGTTATAGATCCGACGAAAGTTGCCCGCGTGGCTTTGGAAAACGCAGGATCCGTAGCCGGCATGTTCCTGACCACCGAATGCGTTCTGGCAGAAAAGAAAGAAGAGAATCCGCCAATGCCTGCAGGCAATCCGGGCATGGGAGGCATGATGTAAAAAACGGGCTCAGTACCGTTACCGAGGACACGGGAAGCACCATCTTCCCGTGTTCTTTTTTTGTGTATCTTCGTTCTTATGAAGATTATACGCCTTCTCCCCTGGCTTTCTCTTCTTATGGCAGGCTGTCAGTCAGAAATTCCCCGGGAATCAGAGGTGCTGGCCATTGTCTTTGACCGGCCTGCCGGCATATGGGAAGAAAGACTCCCCCTGGGTAACGGGAGGCTTGGAGCTATGCCCGACGGAGGCGTTGAACAGGAAAACATCATCCTGAACGAGATATCCCTCTGGTCAGGATCCCCTGCAGAAGATATTCGTCAGGGCACATACAGGATCCTGCCCGTGGTCAGGGAATTGCTTTACAAGGAACGCATTCCCCGGGCCCAGGAACTGATGTACCGGTATTTCACCCCCCGTATCCCGGGATCCGGGGGAAGCAGCGGGGCGGAGAATTCCTTCGGAAGCTACCAGGTTCTGGGAGAGGCCGTTCTGCACTTTTCCTACGGACAATCCACATCACAGGTATCTGACTACTCCAGGATGCTGGACATTTCGACCGCAACGGCATTTACTTCTTTCAGCATTGACGGCGTTACCTATACCAGGGAATATTTTACTTCGCTGGACAACGATGTCCTGATCATGTATATGGCTGCATCCTCGCCCGGTGCCCTTACTTTTTCCGGGACGTTACAGCGACAGGAACGGGCCCGGGTATATACGGCTGCAGGATCCCTGTTCATGGAAGGCTCTTTGCATGCGGGACAGAACGGGATCCGGGGAATGCGTTTCTATACACGGATGGACGTGATCCCTTGCCGGGACGGCGAGGTTTCCGTCGGCGACGGTTCCATCACCCTGACAGGCGGTACCGAGGCCTGTGTGATCCTGTCCGCGGCAACGGATTTCGATGTAAGTGCCATGTCGCTGCGTCAGGATTCAACATTCAGGGTCAGGGCCGATTCCCTTTCCGAGCACGCAACCGGGGAATCATTCCCGGATTTGAAAAAAAAACACGTCGATGCATACCAGCGACTCTTCCACAGGGTACGCGTACAGCTTCCCGATTCCTCAGACCTGTATTTCCAGTTAGGCAGGTACCTGCTCATATCCTCTACCCGCCCGGGCTCACTGCCACCCAATATGCAGGGGCTGTGGACACCTTCGGTGCAGACCCCGTGGAACGGAGCCTATGATCTGAACATGCAACTGCAAATGACTTTCTGGCCTGCCCTTACAACCAATCTGGCCGAATTGCACCTGCCCCTGCTTGATTTTACCGGATGGCTATCCGAAAAAGGGATCCGGACCGCTCGGGAATATTACGGTGCCCCGGGCTGGATCGTGCACGCACACACCAATATCTGGGGATTTACCGCTCCCGGAGAGAACACGGCATGGAGTGCCCAGTATACGGGAAGTGCCTGGCTGTGCTCCCGTTTGTGGAAACATTATACCTATACCCTGGATGTGGGTCCCCTGAAAAAAACTTACCCTGTGATGAAAGAGGCCGCCCTTTTCTTTCTAAACATGCTGATGGAAGATCCCCAATACGGATGGTGGGTCCCGGCTCCTTCCATGTCCTACGGGAACACCTATTACATTATGGACGAGACAGCGCCAGATAAACTGTCGGTCCCTTTGTTTCTCTGTATGGGCTCCACCGC
>LFSY01000094.1:0-10670 GCA_001512865.1 Rikenellaceae bacterium DTU002
AGCACCATGTCCTGTGAAGGCAACGTGATGGGCGCTCCGTTGGCAGGGTTCAGGATGTTGTGTGACCCCAGCATCAGCAATTGTGCTTCCAGAATGGCTGCATTGCCGAGCGGCAGGTGTACGGCCATCTGGTCACCGTCAAAGTCGGCGTTGAAGGCGGTACATGCCAGGGGATGCAACTGAATGGCCTTTCCTTCGATCAGTTTTGGCTGGAAAGCCTGTATTCCCAAACGGTGCAGGGTGGGAGCCCGGTTGAGCAGCACAGGATGTCCTTTCATCACATTCTCCAGAATATCCCAGATCATGGGGTCTTTGCGGTCCACGATCTTTTTTGCTGATTTTACGGTCTTGACAATACCTCTTTCAATAAGTTTCCTTATGATAAAAGGTTTGTAAAGTTCCGCGGCCATGTCTTTCGGCAAACCGCATTCGTGCATGTACAGCTCCGGTCCCACTACGATGACAGACCTGGCTGAATAGTCCACGCGTTTTCCAAGCAGGTTTTGACGGAAACGTCCCTGTTTTCCCTTTAAACTGTCTGACAGGGATTTAAGGGTTCTGTTGGCTTCGGTCTTAACGGCATTGGATTTACGTGAGTTGTCAAACAGGGAATCAACCGCTTCCTGCAGCATCCTTTTTTCATTTCTAAGGATCACTTCGGGGGCCTTGATCTCTATCAGACGTTTCAGACGGTTGTTCCGGATGATTACCCGGCGGTAAAGGTCGTTCAGGTCCGAGGTGGCGAACCTTCCTCCGTCAAGCGGTACCAGGGGGCGCAGGTCAGGAGGGATCACCGGGATCACTTTCATGATCATCCACTCCGGTTTGTTGATCTGTTTGGATTCGCGGAAGGCTTCCACAATGTTAAGCCTTTTCAGGGCTTCTGTTTTCCTTTGCTGAGAGGTTTCCACATCTGCCCGGTGTCGCAGGTCGTAGGAAAGATCATCCAGGTTCAGTCTGACCAGCAGTTTGTAGATGGCCTCTGCTCCCATACCGGCAATGAACTTGTTGGGGTCCTCGTCGTCCAGCATCTGGTTTTCCCTGGGAAGCGTGTCGATGATGTTCAGGTATTCTTCTTCGGTCAGAAAGTCCAGTTCGCTGATACCGTCCTGGGCCTTGATGCCCGGCTGGATAACGACGTATCTTTCATAATAGATGATCGCTTCCAGTTTTTTTGAAGGGATGCCAAGCAGGTATCCGATCTTGTTGGGGGTAGAGCGGAAATACCATATATGGGCAATGGGAACCACGAGCGAAATATGACCCATACGCTCCCTGCGGACTTTCTTTTCCGTTACTTCCACTCCGCAACGGTCACATGTAATGCCGCGGTACCGGATGCGTTTGTATTTTCCGCAATGACATTCGTAATCCTTTGAAGGACCAAAGATGCGTTCGCAGAACAAACCGTCCCGTTCAGGTTTGTATGTACGGTAGTTGACGGTTTCGGGCTTCAGAACTTCTCCGTGAGACATATCCAGAATTTCTTCGGGGGAAGCCAGTCCTATGGTGATTTTTTTGAAGTTGCTTTTTAACTTGCTGTCTTTTTTGTAAGCCATAATCAAAATTTTATTCCAGGTTAACGCTAAGTCCAAGACCGCGCAATTCGTGAAGCAATACGTTAAGGGATTCAGGTATGCCGGGTACGGGCATGGTATCCCCTTTGACAATGGCTTCATAGGCGCGTGACCGGCCGGTCACATCGTCCGATTTTACAGTCAGGATCTCCTGAAGGATATTGGCAGCTCCGAATGCTTCCAGGGCCCAGACCTCCATTTCCCCGAAACGCTGTCCCCCAAACTGAGCTTTACCGCCCAGGGGTTGTTGGGTAATGAGAGAGTAGGGACCTATGGAACGTGCGTGCATCTTGTCGTCTACCATATGGCCCAGTTTGAGCATGTAAATGATTCCGACGGTTGCAGGCTGGTCAAACTGATCGCCGGTGCCTCCGTCACGCAGGTATGTTTTCCCGTATTTGGGAACGTTCGCCTTGTTGGTATAATCTGTGATCTCTTCAAGGGTGGCTCCGTCAAAGATCGGGGAAGCGAACGTTAAGCCGAGTTCTTTGCCGGCCCATCCAAGGACGGTCTCGTAGATCTGTCCAATGTTCATACGTGAAGGTACGCCCAGTGGGTTGAGAACGATGTCCACAATGGACCCGTCGTCCAGGAAGGGCATATCTTCGTCCCGCACTACCTTGGCGACAATACCTTTATTCCCGTGGCGTCCTGCCATTTTGTCCCCGACACGGATCTTACGCTTTTTGGCAATGTAGATCTTGGCAAGCTGCATGATCCCGGAGGGGAGCTCATCTCCGATGGTAAGGCTGTATTTGACGCGTTTGAGTTCAGCATCAAGCTCCTTGTAGCTGATCAGGTAATTGTTGATCAGTTTCCGGATAAGGGCGTTGGTATGTTTGTCGTTGGTCCATTTGGTGGGATTGACATTCTCGTAGACTACGCCTTCCAGAATCTCTCTTGTAAAACGAGTCTCCTTGGCGATGATCATATCTCCGTACAGGTCGGTAATACCCGGGGAAGTCTTTCCTTTCAGAAGGTTTTCCATCTTGTCGAGGAATGTCCGGGTAAGCGTTTCGAAACGGGATTTGAAATTCTCCTCGGCCTGCTGTACCTGCATTTTGGCAATGGGTTTTACCTTCTTGGAGCCTTCTTTCATGATGCGTGAGAAAAGGCGTTTGTCAATCACTGTGCCGTAAAGGGAAGGAGAAGCTTTCAGCGAGGCATCCTTTACGTCACCGGCCTTGTCTCCGAATATGGCGCGCAGGAGCTTTTCCTCGGGAGAAGGATCGCTTTCTCCCTTTGGAGTGATCTTTCCAATAAGGATATCGCCAGGCTCCACGTTGGCTCCTATACGGATGATTCCGTTCTCGTCCAGATTGCGGGTCGCTTCTTCCGAAACGTTGGGAATATCGCTTGTCAGTTCTTCCATCCCGCGTTTGGTGTCACGCACTTCCATGATATACTCATCAACGTGGATCGAGGTAAACACATCTTCACGCAGCATTCTTTCGGAAAGAACGATGGCATCTTCAAAGTTATACCCTTTCCAGGGCATGAAAGCTACTTTCAGGTTGCGACCCAGGGCCAGTTCTCCGTTCTGGGTGCCGTATCCTTCGGTAAGGATCTGCCCGGCAGTCACTTTTTGTCCTTTTCTTACGATGGGCCTCAGGTTCACTGAGGTGTTCTGGTTTGTTTTCCTGTATATGGGAAGCCTGTAAACGGTAACTTCAGGACTGAAACTGACAAATTTCTCGTCGTCAGTTCTTTCGTAACGTATATGGATTTCGTTGGCGTCCACATAAACAACTTCGCCCTTGCCTTCGGAAGCGATCTGTGTGCGGCTGTCGCGGATCACGGAATCCTCCAGTCCTGTTCCCACGATGGGGGCTTCGGGACGGATCAGGGGAACGGCCTGACGCATCATGTTGGATCCCATCAGGGCCCTGTTGGCGTCGTCGTGTTCCAGGAAAGGAATCAGAGAGGCAGCGATGGATGCGATCTGATTGGGGGCCACGTCCATAAGGTGCACAGCTTCCTTGGTTACCACGGGATAATCCGCTTCGTAACGGCATTTGATTCTTTCATCAGTGATGTTCCCTTCGTCGTCCAGATTGACGTTGGCCTGTGCCACCATGCGCTCTTCTTCTTCCTCGGCACTCATGTATACGTATCCTTTGGAGGACAGATCTACACGTCCGCTGTCCACTTTCCTGTAAGGCGTCTCGATAAATCCAAGGTCATTGATCCTGGCGTACACGCAAAGGGAGGATATGAGGCCGATGTTTGGACCTTCAGGAGTTTCTATGGGACAAAGCCTGCCGTAATGGGTATAATGTACGTCACGAACCTCGAATCCGGCACGGTCCCTGGAAAGGCCGCCGGGGCCCAGTGCTGAAAGACGCCTTTTGTGGGTCATTTCTGCCAGGGGATTTGTCTGGTCCATAAATTGAGACAATTGTGAAGTCCCAAAGAATGAATTGATTACAGAAGACAAGGTTTTGGCATTGATCAGATCAATGGGGGTGAACACCTCGTTGTCACGGACGTTCATCCTTTCGCGGATAGTCCGTGCCATACGGGAGAGACCTACACTGAACTGGTTGGCAAGCTGTTCTCCTACGGTACGGATACGACGGTTGCTCAGGTGGTCAATATCGTCAACGATAGCTTTTGAATTGATCAGCTGTATCAGGTAGATGATGATGGCAATGATATCTTCCTTTGTCAGGACCTTGATATCAGACGGGGTGCTCAGGTTAAGTTTGTGATTCAGGCGGTAACGGCCCACGTCGCCCAGATCGTAACGCTTGGAGGAGAAAAACAGTTTGTCTATCACATCCATAGCGGTCGCTTCGTCAGGCGGTTCCGAATTACGCAGCTGCCTGTAAATGTATATAACGGCCTCCTTTGCCGAGTTGCAGGGATCTTTTTGCAGGGTGTTGTGGATGATGGCATAATCCCCGATATTGGCTTCTTCCTTGTGCAACAGTATGGTTGCGGCACCGGAATCCAGGATCAGCTCAATATGTTCCTCTTCCAGAACGGTTTTCCTGTCCAGGACGATCTCGTTACGTTCTATGGATACAACCTCCCCGGTGTCCTCGTCCACGAAGTCTTCGATCCAGGACTTCAGCACCCGTGCAGCCAGTTTTCTGCCCAGGCTCTTTTTTAGATTTGTTTTGGTAACCTTAATCTCGTTGGCCAGTCCGAATATCTCGAGGATATCTTTGTCGCTTTCAAATCCTATGGCACGAAGCAGGGTAGTGACGGGCAGTTTCTTTTTCCTGTCAATGTACGCGTACATCACGTTATTGATGTCCGTGGCGAATTCTATCCAGGATCCCTTGAAGGGGATGATGCGTGCCGAGTAAAGTTTTGTACCGTTGGTATGGATGCTTTGACCAAAGAACACACCGGGCGAACGGTGGAGCTGAGATACTACAATGCGTTCTGATCCGTTGATGACAAAGGTTCCCCTGGGAGTCATATAAGGTATGGTTCCCAGGTATACATCCTGTATAACGGTGTCAAAATCTTCGTGTTCGGGGTCTGTACAATAGAGTTTGAGTTTCGCTTTCAGCGGAACACTGTAGGTAAGTCCCCTGTCCAGACATTCTTCAATGGAATAACGCGGAGGATCAATGAAGTAATCTATGAACTCCAGTACAAAATTGTTACGGGTATCGGTGATGGGGAAATTTTCCTGGAATACCTTGAACAATCCTTCATTTTTACGGTTTTCCGGTGTAGTCTCCAGCTGGAAAAAATCCTGGAAAGATTTCAATTGTACCTCCAAAAAATCCGGGTGATCCAGGAGGGTTTTTGATGTTGCGAAATTAATTCGCTGATTATTAGCTTTTTGAGGCATTGTTAAAGGATTAGTTGAAAATAAACGTTTTAACGACAAAAAGGCTTAGAACCCCCTCAGGGGTCCTAAACCTGGTACCGTTCCCGATTCAACGGGAGTAGAGTTTATTTAATTTCAACTTCTCCGCCGGCTTCTTCAATCTGTGATTTGATCTGTTCGGCTTCTGCTTTGCTGGCTTTTTCCTTCACTGCCTTGGGGGCTCCGTCAACAAGTTCTTTGGCTTCTTTCAGTCCCAGATTCGTGATCTCTTTGACCACTTTGATAACCTGTAGTTTTGCCTGTCCGGCGGAAGTAAGTATAACATCAAATTGAGTTTGTTCTGCTTCGGCAGCAGGACCGGCGGCTCCGGGAGCTGCGGCTACAGCGACTGCGGCTGCTGCAGGTTCAATTCCGTATTCGTCCTTGAGGATGTTGGCTAATTCAATAGCTTCTTTAATGGTAAGATTAGCAATGGCTTCTGCCATTTGTTTCAATTCTGCCATGATTTTTATGTTTAAGTTTTGTTTTTACCAGTTTTTAATAATTATTCACGTTCGGCCAGGGTTTTCACAATTCCGGCCATATTGCTGCCGGCCGATGTGACAGCCGATACAAGTCTTTGTGCAGGGGAAAGTATGAGTCCGGCAATGTCTCCGATGAGTTCCTCACGGGACTTGATATGGATCAGTGACTCCAGTTGATTTTCCCCGACATAGGCGCATTCCTGAACCAAGGCTCCTTTAAGAACGGGTTTTCCGTTTTCCTGACCGAATGATTTGATCAGTTTGGCAGGAGCATTGACTACTTCAGTGAACATAACAGCCGTGGAACCTTCCAGAATGGGGAAAAGCAATTTCATTTCCTCTATGCCGGCCTGTTCCAGGGTGCGTTTGAGCAGGGTATTCTTGACAACAACCAGCTTGATGTTCTGTTCAAAACACTGGCGGCGAAGCCGGGATGTTTTCTCGGCATTCAGACCTTCAATATTAACAATATAGAAATCAGGGGTTGTTTTCAGCTGAGCTGCCAAACTTTCAATGATCTGTCCTTTTTGTTCTTTCTTCATAACACAAAATATTATTCTGCAGCCGTGCCCGACTTGACATCAATGGCAAGACCGGGGCCCATGGTGGTGGACAGGTAAATACTCTTGATATATGTTCCTTTGAGGGCCTGTGGTTTCAGTTTGATGACGGTGTTCAGAAACTCCTGGGCATTCTCCTGAATTTTTATGGCATCAAAGGATACTTTTCCGATAGACGCATGGATGATTCCGGTCTTGTCAACCTTAAAGTCGATCTTCCCGGCCTTGACCTCGGTAACGGCCTTCCCGACTTCCATGGTTACGGTACCCGTCTTGGGATTGGGCATAAGCCCGCGGGGACCCAGAATTCGGCCTATGGGACCAATTTTGGCCATCACCGAAGGAGTGCAGATGATCACGTCAACATCTGTCCATCCTCCTTTGATCTTATCAATATATTCATCCAATCCAACGTGGTCGGCACCGGCGTTTTTTGCTTCTTCCTCCTTGTCGGGAGTACAGAGAACCAGTACACGAACCTGTTTTCCAGTTCCATGCGGAAGAGTCACAACGCCGCGAACCATCTGGTTTGCCTTGCGGGGGTCAACGCCCAAACGTACAGCGATGTCCACTGAAGCATCAAATTTTGTGAAGCTGGTCTGTGCGACCAGGTCACATGCTTCGGACAACCTGTATTGTTTGTCAGAGTCAACTTTGGCGTATACTACTTTTTGATTTTTCGTCAGTTTACTCATTTCTACATAGAAGTTTAGTTAACATCCTCCGGGAACTTCCCGCCTACGGTGATGCCCATACTGCGTGCAGTACCGGCAACCATACTCATGGCCGATTTCAGGGTGAAGGCATTCATATCCTCCATCTTGTTTTCGGCTATGGCACGGACCTGATCCCAGGTAACGGAAGCTACTTTCTTACGGTTGGGTTCGGGTGAACCGCTCGTAATTTTGGCAGCTTCTTTCAATTGAACAGCAATAGGGGGCTGTTTGACGATAAACGTAAAAGATTTATCGCTGTAAACGGTAATGATGACCGGAAGGACTTTTCCAGCCCGGTCCTGTGTCTGCGCGTTGAATTTTTTACAGAACTCCATTATGTTCACACCCTTGGAGCCCAGTGCCGGTCCTACCGGGGGCGAAGGGTTGGCAGCACCGCCTTTAATCTGTAATTTGATTAATCCGGCAATCTCTTTAGCCATAATGATTTTTTAGTTATTCTTTTTCTACCTGAACAAAGCCGAGCTCAAGCAAGGTCTTTCTACCGAAGATCTTGACCATCACTTTCAGTTTCTTCTTATCTTCAAGGATCTCTTCAACGGTTCCGTTAAAACCGTTGAACGGACCGTCAATAACCTTGACAGCCTCTCCTACCAGGTAAGGAGTGATGTTCTCTTCTTCCCTTTCTGCCTGTTCATCCACCCGACCAAGGATCCTGTTGATCTCTGACATACGGACGGGAACAGGTACTCCTCCCTTTACGGCTCCGAGAAAACCCGAAACATGAGGAATGCTTGTGAGAAGGTGTTGAATCTCAGGCGTAAGCGCGACTTCAATCAAAATGTACCCGGGATAGAAGATGCGTTCCTTACTGATCTTTTTACCATTTTTTACCTGGTAAATTTTCTCGGTAGGAATCAGGACCTGGGAAACATATTCTTCCAGGTGAAGACGTTTCACCTCGTTTTCAATGTATTCCCTGGCTTTTTTTTCTTTACCTCCGGCCGCTCTTACAACGTACCATTTTTTGGTAACTTCAGTCATTTCCCTATAGTATTAATACAATGCTTTGTAGAGAAACTCCATCAGGTTCCTAAATGTAAAATCCATTGCAAAAATTACTATGGCAATGATGACCGAGGCCACCATCACAATAATAGCGCTGTTCTGCAGTTGACTCCACGAAGGCCAGCTCACTTTGTGAACAAGCTCACTGTAGGAGTCTTTGAAATACATTCCGATTTTGCTCATTGTTTGTTTATTAGCAACACGAGGAGTTGGAAGCTTCTCCCGTTGTTGTGGTTAAAATACAGGACCGTAACATCCGGTATTCGCAGGGGCAGAGCGATTCGAACGCCCATCAACGGTTTTGGAGACCGCTATTCTACCCTTGAACTATGCCCCTATTATACACAGGTCAGGCCGTACGAATACGGCCAAACCCGTGTCTGAAAATCAACTTCTACAGGATCAGTCACCTATCTTTGTTATCTGACCTGCACCTACGGTACGTCCGCCTTCACGGATGGCAAAGCGAAGCCCTTCGTTCAAAGCTACGGGGTAGATCAGTTCCACATCAATGGAAACGTTGTCACCCGGCATAACCATATCCACACCTTCGGGCAGTTGCACTTCTCCGGTAACGTCCAGGGTACGGAGGAAGAACTGGGGACGGTATTTGTTGTGGAAAGGAGTGTGGCGTCCGCCTTCGTCTTTCTTCAAGACATAGATTGTGGCGGAAAAATGCTTGTGAGGGGTAATGGTTCCCGGACGGCAGATAACCTGACCGCGTTTCACTTCTTTCTTGTCAATACCGCGGAGCAATAAACCTACGTTGTCACCGGCTTCTCCCCTGTCGAGGATCTTACGGAACATTTCCACTCCCGTTACGACACTCGTTTTAGGTTTTTCGCCAAGCCCGACGATCTCTACCTGTTCTCCGGTTTTGATCAGACCGGTTTCAATACGGCCGGTTGCAACGGTTCCGCGACCGGTAATGGAGAAAATATCCTCTACGGGCATAATGAACGGTTTTTCATTGTCGCGTACGGGGATGGGAATATAGGAGTCAACGGAGTCCATAAGCTCCATCACTTTGTCTTCCCATTCAGCTTCTCCGTTCAGGGCGCCTAAAGCGGAACCGCGGATAACGTGAGCGTTGTCTCCGTCAAAATTGTATTTGGAGAGCAGATCGCGCACTTCCAGTTCAACAAGGTCAAGCATTTCGACATCATCAACCATGTCACATTTGTTCAGGAAAACCACGATCTGGGGAACGTTCACCTGGCGGGCCAGCAGCACGTGTTCGTTGGTCTGGGGCATGGGACCGTCAGTGGCAGCTACTACCAGGATGGCACCGTCCATCTGGGCAGCACCGGTAACCATGTTCTTCACATAGTCGGCGTGTCCCGGACAGTCTACGTGTGCATAGTGACGGGCAGCTGTCTGGTATTCAACGTGGGAAGTATTGATGGTGATACCGCGTTCTTTTTCTTCAGGAGCGTTATCAATTGAATCGAATGAACGTATTTCGGAAAGGCCTTTTTTTGCCAGTACCTGGGTAATGGCGGCTGTCAGAGTGGTTTTGCCATGGTCAACGTGACCAATGGTTCCAATGTTTACGTGGGGTTTATCCCTTTTGTAGGTTTCTTTTGCCATAACTTAATAATTTAATAACTCAATAATGTAAATTTGAGCCGGTGATGAGATTTGAACTCATGACCTCTTCCTTACCAAGGAAGCGCTCTACCCCTGAGCTACACTGGCTTTTGGTGCTATGTGGAGCGGAAGACGAGGTTCGAACTCGCGACCCTCAGCTTGGAAGGCTGATGCTCTACCAACTGAGCTACTTCCGCGTGTTGGTTGTGGGAGGGGCAGGATTCGAACCTACGAAGACGTGCGTCAGCAGATTTACAGTCTGCCCCAGTTGGCCACTTTGGTACCCTCCCTTGTTTACATTCTGTCAAAAAACTCCGAGCCGATAGAGGGATTCGAACCCACGACCTGCTGATTACAAATCAGCTGCTCTGACCAACTGAGCTACATCGGCATAATCATCCCCTTCATTTTGGAGCGGCAAAGTTAAACGATTTCTACAAACTACCAAAAAAAAACAGCAACTAAAAAGATCCCGCAAGGGTTTCAATGGTCCTTGCAATGCTTTCTGTATCATACCCGCATTCGTGGTAAAGCTGTTTGGTCTTGCCTTGCTGGATGAAACGGTCGGGAATACCCAGACCGGTTACCTTGCAGATACTGTCTTTCCGGGAGGCCGTAAAAACAGAAACGGTACTGTAAAGGCCTCCTGTCAGACAGCCGTCTTCCAGGGTGATGACGTTCCTGTAATTACGTGACACATATTCCAGAACTTCTTCATCTGCCGGTTTCAGGAACCGCATATCGTAATGTTGTACCGAAATGCCTTTTTCAGCAGCTTTGGCAACCGCTGCGGCTCCCATGATGCCTGCTGCGCCAAGGCTTAGCAGTGCCAGATCCTTTCCTTCGCTCAAAAGACGCGCCCGGCCCGGTTCTATGTATTGAAAAGG
>LFSY01000094.1:10723-13964 GCA_001512865.1 Rikenellaceae bacterium DTU002
TTGCGCAGATCCACTTCGTCCATGGGGGCGGCCACCATCATATTGGGAATACAATTGAAATAAGCCAGATCAAAAGCCCCGTGATGCGTAGCCCCGTCTTCCCCTACAAGGCCGCCCCTGTCCAGGCAGAAAACCACTTTAAGGTTCTGAATGGCTACGTCGTGGATCACCGAATCGTAAGCCCGTTGCATGAAGGTGGAATAAATATTGCAATAGGGAAGGAATCCGGCCGCAGCCAATCCGGCAGAAAAAGTAACCGCGTGTTGTTCCGCTATGCCCACATCAAAGCACCTTTCAGGCATTTCCTCCATCATAATGTTCAGGGAGCATCCGCTGGGCATGGCAGGAGTAATGCCAACAATGGCGGGATTGGCCCGGGCCAGTTCAAGGAGGGTGTGACCAAAAACATCCTGGAAGCGGATCTTTTTGGGGGTGTCGGGTTCTTCGTCTGTGATCCGCAGACCGGTTTGGGCATCGAACAGTCCTGGAGCATGCCAGGTGGACTGGTCCTTTTCTGCCGGGGCGAACCCCTTTCCCTTAATGGTCAGAATGTGCAGCAGCCGGGGACCTTTGAGGTTTTTCAGTCTTCTTAACGTATTGACGAGCTGTACCACGTCATGTCCGTCCACAGGCCCGAAGTAACGTATTCCCAGGGGCTGGAACAAGGTGCTGTTCTTGACAAAAAGACGTTTTCCCGCCTTAACCGTGCTCTGGACGGCATCCCTCAGGGCTCCCGATCCCAGGGCCATCCATGTTTTCAGTTTCAGTTTGTTGTAGTGGGCAGAGGTGGTGATCTTAAGAAGTGAATTGTGCAGTCCTCCCACATTGGGTTCTATGGACATCTTGTTGTCGTTCAGGATCACCAGCATATCGGCATTGCTTCCCCCGGCATTGTTGAGCCCTTCGTATGCCAGGCCGGCCGTCATGGACCCGTCCCCGATTACGGCAACCACTTTCTCGTTGGTTTTGCGCATGGCTGCAGCCATAGCATAGCCCAGTGCCGCGGATATGGAGGTGGAAGAGTGCCCTGTACCGAAAGCATCGTAAGGACTTTCTTCCATTTTTGGGAATCCGCTCAAACCATTATAACAGCGATTCTTTAAAAAAGCTTTCCGGCGTCCTGTCAGGATCTTGTGGGCATATGCCTGGTGTCCCACATCCCAGACGATCTTGTCTTCAGGGGTATGGTACACGTAATGAAGGGCCACGGTCAGTTCCACGGTTCCCAGGCTGGCTCCCAGGTGCCCGGGATTTTTCGAACAGCTTTCGGTGATGTATTTTCTCAGTTCCTCACAAAGAGCGGGAAGCTTCTCGGGCCGTAATTTTTTAAGGTCATCAGGCGTATTGATGGTTTCGAGGATGTTTTCCATAAGATTCAGTCTCTGATTATGGTCTGATCCCTGTCCGGTCCAAGTGATATGATGCTCACGGGAACCCCCACCGCATCTTCAATATACCTGACATATGTCATGAACTCGTAAGGCAGTTCCTCCTCCCTTCGTATCAGGGAAAGGTTTTTGTTCCATCCCCTGAAATCCTTGTACACGGGATGTATGCCGGCATCTGTGTCAAATGGAAAACGATCGGACTCAAGATTGCCGGACACATAGGAAGTAGCGACCTTGACGGTTTCAAATCCGTCCAGCACATCGGCTTTCATCATGATAAGATCTGTTACGCCGTTCAGGATCACTGCGTATTTCAATGCAACCAGATCGAGCCATCCCGTGCGTCGGGGTCTTCCTGTGGTGGCTCCGAATTCTTTTCCTTTTTCCCTGAGCAATTCCCCTTCACTGTCAAAAAGCTCGGTGGGGAACGGGCCGCTTCCCACCCTTGTGCAGTAAGCCTTGAAGATCCCGTAGACCTTCCCGACTTTTGAGGGAGGGAATCCAAGCCCTGTGCATGCCCCGGCACAGGTGGTGGAAGACGATGTCACATAGGGATACGAGCCAAAATCAATATCGAGCAGGGCGCCCTGAGCGCCTTCTGCCAGGATGCGCTTGTTCTCTTTCAGGCATTGGTGAATATAATATTCGGCATCAATGAGCCTGTACTGTCTTATATAATCTATTGCCTCCATCCAGCGGGCTTCTCCTTCCTCCGGATCGTAGGTGTAATCGAATTGTTGCAAAAATGAAATATGCTTGGATTTCAACGCATTGAAACGTTCCGGAAACCCGGGGGCAAGGATGTCCCCAACCCGGATCCCGTTCCGGCCGGTTTTGTCCATATACGTGGGGCCGATGCCTTTGAGCGTGGATCCGATTTTAAGTGAACCCTTGGCATGTTCACTGGCAGCGTCAATAATACGGTGTGTGGGGAGGATCAGATGTGCCCTCTTGGAGATCATCAACCCTTCCTTGACAGGAATCCCGAGGGATTCGATTGACTGGCATTCCTCCCTGAATATAACCGGATCAATGACGACTCCATTCCCGATTATATTAACAGTGCCTTTTCGAAAAATGCCCGAGGGGACGGAATGGAGGACAAAGGATGTGTTTTCAAAGTGAAGGGAGTGACCGGCGTTGGGTCCCCCCTGGAAACGGGCGATGACGGGATATCGTTGTGCCAGATAATCTACGATCTTGCCTTTTCCCTCATCACCCCACTGAAGTCCGAGAACAACGTCTACATTCATAATAGGACAAAAGTACGACAAATTTTGCAGACTTGACTTATTATTCTATCTTAGATTTTCTTTTTCGCAAATCTGGAACATAATCTAATACCTGTATATGAACAAAGTTACTAAACTACTGAAGGACAGAGCTTTTGTGCGATGGAGCATGCTGATCCTTCTGGCATCCATGATGTTTTTCGCCTACATGTTCGTAGACGTGCTTTCTCCCCTTAAAAGTATGCTGGAAACAACCCGGGGATGGACTTCAGAGCATTTTGGAACGGTCACCGGGGCAGAATATTTTCTTAATGTTTTTGCCTTGTTCCTGATATTCGCCGGAATAATTCTGGACAAGATGGGGGTCCGTTTCACAGCCATTCTCTCTGCGCTGGTCATGCTTGTGGGTGCCGCAATAAAATACTATGCACTTACCGATGCCTTTGCCGGTTCCGGACTGGAAGCCTGGCTTGCTTCTTGGTGGGTCTCCCTGCCCCCATCGGCAAAGCTGGCCTCACTCGGTTTCATGATTTTCGGCTGCGGTGTCGAAATGGCCGGGGTTACTGTATCGAAAGGAATAGTCAAGTGGTTTAAGGGAAAGGAACTGGCTTTGGCCATGGG
>LFSY01000094.1:14118-14246 GCA_001512865.1 Rikenellaceae bacterium DTU002
CTGGGAAAACTTTTCACGAGCAAAGCTTTTTTGATCGTTTCCGGTTTGTGTGTCCTTTATTATTCAGCCATTTTCCCTTTCCAGAAATTTGCCGCAAACATGCTGGAATGCAGATTACAGATATCTGC
>LFSY01000094.1:14275-24806 GCA_001512865.1 Rikenellaceae bacterium DTU002
GGCGCTTTTCTTGATACCAGGGGTAAAGGTGCCAGCATGCTGATCATTGGAGCGGTACTGATGTGCCTGTGTCATCTTACTTTTGCTCTCGTGCCCGAGGCATATTTTACGCGGGGAGTTGCCTATACGGCTATTATAATATTAGGTATAAGTTTTTCACTCGTTCCTGCCGCACTCTGGCCGTCTGTTCCCAAGTTGGTGGAAAACAGGTATTTAGGCTCTGCCTACTCGGTAATCTTCTGGATCCAGAATATGGGACTGTGGGCATTCCCCCTCCTGATAGGCGTGGTACTGGACCGGACAAATCAGGGCGTAACCAATCCCCTCGAGTATGATTATACCGTTCCCATGCTCATTTTTGCATCCCTTGGCGTACTGGCTTTTTTCCTTGGCATCTGGCTCAGGAATGAAGATCGCACCAGGGGGTACGGACTGGAATTGCCAAACATAAACAAGATAAAATAATCCTATGAACAAAGTCATTCCATTGCTCAAGAATTCCAGGTGGGCCCGCTGGGCAGTCCTGCTGTGCCTGTCGCTTGTCATGTTCGCATCGTACTTTTTTGACGATCAGTTTACCACCATCAGTCATATCTTCAAAAACCCCGAGATACTTGATCTGTCCTGGACATCAGGAGACTACGGGATGTACGGGGGGGCGTATTCCCTGCTGTGCGTATGGGGCGGACTGATCATATGCGGTATGCTGCTGGACAAGTGGGGCGTCCGGGTTACCGGGACCTTGTTTGTGTTGCTGATGGTGGGAGGTGCAGCCATGGTGATGTACGGCATTTCGGAATCATTTCACAACAGCGGAATGTACCAGGTTGTGGCCCGGGCGTTTGACAAACCTTCACTGGCCCTGGCCTATGCCGGATGTGCCGTCTTTGGACTGGGCAGTGAAATTGCCGGGGTGGGGGTAACACGCTCCATCGCCAAATGGTTCCGGGGAAAAGAAATGGCCCTTGCCATGGGATTGCAGTTATCCCTGGCCCGGCTGGGAACGGCAACAGCCCTGATCATCGTTCCCAGGATCGTAAGTCTGAACGACACCTATATTCCCTTTTCCGAGACAAGCAAACCGGCTCTGGTCGGGTTCATACTTCTTATGTGCGGACTGATCGTCTGGGCCGTATTCCTGGCGTTTGACAAAAAACTGGACAACCAGACGGCCGAAGAAGCGTTAAGAAATGCAGAACCCGTGAAAAAAGAGGACAAATTCAAATTTTCAGATATTTTCAAGGTTTTGGGAAACAGGCACTTCATTCTGATATCTTTGTTATGTGTGTTCTTCTATGCCTGTATCATTTCTTTCAGGCGTTTTGCCACATCCATCATCATTCCCCGCTTTGATATTGAGAGTGACATCGCATCGCTGATGGTGTCGCTGATCCCTTTTACCACCATGATATTTACCCCGATCTTCGGGTCCCTGGTCGATATCAGGGGAAAGGCTACCCGCTGGATGATCCTGGGATCGTTCCTGGTGCTCATCTCCCACCTGATCATTGGTTTTGCACCTGGTATACCTGTATTCGGCTACCTGGGCATAGCCATTCTTGGGATAGGCTACTCCCTCGTACCGGCGGCCATGTGGCCTTCGGTCCCCAAGGTCATTCCCGACAAAAACCTGGGAACTGCCTATTCTCTGATATACTGGATACAGAATATGGGAATGCTTCTGGTCCCCATCGTTGTGGGTCAGATCATTGAAAGGAATATTGACGACGAAATTCGCGCTGCAGTTCAGGCAGAATACCTGTTCATAGGTCTGGCACTTGTGGCTATTGCCGTGTCATTTATCCTGAGCCGTTCTTCCGACAGGCACCCTCACCTGCAGCTGGATGTCCCCAACAAGGTGAAGAAGGCGGCCAAATAATCAGAAGGGCAGATCGTCCAGGTCGTTCTGGTCCTGATCCCCGCTGTTACCGGCAGAAGGAGAAGGCTCCTGCCAGGCCGGCTGCCCGCCGTTCCTGGCGGAACCCTGCTGCGCAGCAGCACCTCCGGCACTGTCGTTCCTTCTTCCCAGCAATTGCATGGTATCGGCAACGATCTCGGTGGTGTACCTTTTCTGGCCGGACTGGTCTTCCCAGCTGCGGGAACGGATCTTTCCCTCAATATAGATCTGCGATCCTTTGCGTACAAAGCGTTCTGCAATATCGGCAAGGCCCCGCCATAATACCACGTTGTGCCATTCCGTCTGTTCCTGTTGTTCCCCGTTCTTGTCTTTATACCTTTCCGAAGTGGCCAGTACCAGGTTGGCTACGGCCGTTCCGCTTTCCAGGTGACGGATCTCGGGATCCTTTCCCACATTTCCGATTAACATTACTTTATTCAACATAGTATAAGCATAGTTTGAGATTTCCAGGTAAAGGTACGATCTTTTTTACAAACCAAGCAGCCTGCGCATGGCCGGACGGTCCGGGTCGAGTCCGGTAAGAATACGGAATCCTGCTGCTGCCTGGTGAAACAGCCAGCAGTATCCGTCCACGTACCGGGCTCCCGTTTTTTCGGCGACCCTCCGGAGTGGTTTCAGGGTGTAGGATGCGTCCAGCACGGTATGTACACTCGTGAGAGCCATACTGCCGGCCGTGCCGGGATCCCACGGGACGGTGTTGACTACAAGGGTACATTGCTGAAGCAGAGAAGGGATCCCGGACAGAGGGAGCACCCCCTCCCGAACGGTTCTGTTGGCCATAAAAACCTTTGCTCCTTCAAGTTGCAGTCCCCAGGCGGCGGCCCTTCCGGCTCCGCCGGCACCAATCACCAGGGCATTCTTTCCAGCCATACCGGTCCCTGATTCCCGGAAACTTTGTATTACCCCGTAAACATCTGTATTGTAGGCCGTCCAGGTATCTTTTTCGCGTACCAGAAGATTGGCTGCCCTGATCTGTGACACAGGGGAATGCAGGACATGAGCCAAATCAAGTACACTGGTCTTGAAAGGCATGGTCACATTGATCCCCTGAATGCCGTTCTCCAGGACACGTTTCCATGCCGCAGCAATATCGGGCACTTCCATGAATGTATAGGTGCCTTCAGGGATCCCGGCATAGGCAGCCCTGAACAGTGAGGGGCTCATGCTTTCCCTGACAGGATTCCCGATAATGGCAAAAGGCCCCATAACTCAGAGTTTAAATATTGCGTTGCCTGACAGCCTCAAAGCACAGTACGGCCGTCGCAACGGACACGTTCAGAGAATCAATGATGCCTCTCATGGGTATTTTGACTTCCTGGTCTGCACGTTCCCTCCAGAAAGCACTGAGCCCTTTGTCTTCCGTGCCCATTGCAAAAGCGGTGGGTAAACGGTAATCGCACTGATGGTACCAGGCTTCTGCCTGGCATGTCGCCGCTACCACACGGATGCCGTGATCCTGCAGCCATTGATATGCCTGTGCCGAGGTGCAGGTAATGGTGGGGACACTGAACAGACATCCCAGGGATGCCCGTATGGTGTTGGGATTGTACAGATCGGTCAAAGGGTCACACACCATCACCGCGTCTGCCCGGCAGGCATCGGCAGTACGCAGGACCGCTCCCAGGTTCCCCGGTTTCTCTACCGATTCCAGTACGATGACCAGTGCAGAGGAAGCAACAGAAAGGTCCCCGGGCTGGAGGAACCGCTCGTGCATTATCGCCAGAACGCCTTCCGTTGTCCCCCTGTAAGCTATTTTCCGGTACAGGTCCGGATCGATAGCTTCCACCACCGGAGCCCGGTTTTTAAACAGGGTGGTTTTCTCACTGTTTTGCAGAATGGGTTCACACAGGAAAAGACTGTGCATGGAATAACCGCTTTGAATAGCGATCTCCAGTTCCCTTACCCCTTCAATGACAAACAGTTTTTCATCCCGCCGGGTACGTGATTTTTCCATCAGAAGGCGGAGCTGCCTGATCCTGGGATTATGGGCCGAGGAGATCATCTTATTCCGGTCGCATTTGCGGGAAGAACAGCACGTCCTGTATGCTGGACGAATTGGTCATCAGCATGCAGAGGCGGTCCACCCCGATGCCCATCCCCGAGGTGGGAGGCATCCCGAATTCCAGGGCCCTGATGAAGTCCATGTCTATGAACATGGCTTCTTCATCTCCTTTTTCCTTTAATTTCAACTGATCCCGGAATCGTTCCAGCTGATCCAGAGGATCGTTCAGCTCGGAGTAGGCGTTGGCCAGTTCCTTCCCGTTTACAAAGAGCTCAAAACGTTCCGTCAGACCGGGGTCGTTCCGGTGCTTTTTTGTAAGGGGCGAAGTGGCCTTGGGATAATCTGTAATGAAGGTAGGCTGGATAAGGTGTTTTTCACAATACTCGCCGAAAAGGGCATCTATCAGCTTCCCCTTTCCCATGGATGGCGTTACCGGGACTCCCAGATCCCTGCAGGTTTTGCGTAACTGATCTTCATCCATATCAGAAACTACCACTCCGGCATATTCCCTGATGGCATCGAGCATGGTAAGACGGCGGAATGGCCTTTTCCAGTCGATCACCTTGTCGCCCATCGGGACTTTGGTGGTACCGTGAAGTTCCAGGGCTACTTTTTCCACAAGTTTTTCTGTGAAATCCATCATCCAGAAATAGTCCTTGTAGGCCACATAGATCTCCAGTACGGTAAATTCAGGATTGTGCGTGCGGTCCATCCCCTCATTCCTGAAGTCCCTGGAAAATTCATATACGCCGGGGAATCCTCCGACAATGAGTTTTTTGAGGTAGAGTTCATTGGCGATCCTCAGGTAAAGGGGAATATCCAGGGCATTGTGATGGGTGACAAAGGGACGTGCGTTCGCACCTCCCGGGATCGGCTGCAGGATGGGTGTTTCCACTTCCAGGTATCCGTGGCTGTTGAAAAATTCCCGCATCACGTGTACCATCTTCGTCCTTCGTACAAAGGTGTCACGTACATGGGGGTTAACGATAAGGTCCACATAGCGCATTCTGTAGCGTTGTTCGGGATCTGTGAAAGCATCATACAGCTGTCCTTCTTTTTCCTTGACAACAGGCAGTACCCGCAGGGACTTGCTAAGCAGCACCAGCTCTTTTGCGTGGACCGATATTTCTCCGGTTTTGGTGATAAAAGCGAATCCCCTGATGCCTACAATGTCCCCTATGTCAAGTAATTTTTTAAATACGGTGTTGTACAGTGTCTTGTCCTCTCCGGGACAGATATCGTCTCTTTTCACGTAAATCTGTATGCGGCCGGTATGGTCCTGAATGACCATAAAGGATGCGGCCCCCATGATCCTGCGGCTCATGATCCTGCCGGCCAGAGTCACCTGCTGAAAGTTTTCCTTTTGGGGATCATACCCCCCGAGGATATCTGACGCTGCAGTATCTACCGGATATGCGGCTGCAGGGAAGGGGTCAATTCCCAACTTTTCCAGTTCTTTCAATGCGTCGCGGCGGATCTGTTCCTGTTCACTGATATGCTGATTCTCCATGTTTTTCAGATTTGCTAACCTGCAAAAGTAAGAAATTTTTTACACGGGTAAAGATATATTTATACCTTTGTGGGATTATTATGGCATTGGACAAAAGATGGATCGTAAAAGAGCCGGGAAACCCGGCACTGGTAAGACAACTGGCTTCTGAACTCGGAGTGGATCAGGCCCTTGCCAATCTGTTGGTACAACGGAATATAAAAACTTTTGCCCAGGCAAAATCCTTTTTTCGTCCTCAGCTTGAAGACCTTCACGATCCGTTTCTGATGAAAGACATGGACAAGGCCGTCAAGCGTCTTGACAGGGCGATTCGCGAGAGTGAAAAAATACTTGTTTACGGAGATTACGATGTGGACGGCACTACTGCCGTTGCACTGGTGTATTCGTTCCTTCGGAAGGAAACTCCCATGGTCTCGTATTATATCCCGGACCGTTACACGGAAGGTTACGGCATTTCCCGCATTGGGATAGATGCCGCAGCGGATGAGGGGTGTACGCTTATCATAGCACTCGATTGCGGTATCAAGGCCAAAGACAAGGTGGAGTATGCCAAACAAAGAGGGATAGATTTCATCATATGCGATCATCACCTGCCTGCCGACGAATTGCCTCAGGCCGTTGCCGTACTGGACCCCAAAAGGAACGATTGCCACTATCCTTTCGACGAGCTGAGCGGTTGCGGCGTGGGTTTCAAGCTCATGCAGGCATTCTGTATCCGCAGGAACATCCCCCTCCAGGAACTCTATCCGTTTCTGGATCTGCTGGTTGTAAGCATTGCCTCGGATTTGGTCTCTATCACCGGCGAAAACCGGATCCTGGCACACTACGGATTGAAACAGCTAAACGATTCTCCGCGTATGGGACTCTTGTCCATAATCAAGCTGGCAGGTCTGGAGAAACACCAGATCACGGTGGACGACATTGTTTTTAAGATCGGACCCAGGATCAATGCCGCAGGCCGTATGGAATCCGGAAAAATGGCCGTAGACCTGCTCATCTCACGCACAGATGACGATGCTTCGCAGATAGGACATACCATTAATGACCACAACGACGATAGAAAGAATATTGACAGGAAGATTACCCAGGAGGCCCTGGCCATGGTCAGGGATATGCCCGGTCTGGAAAACAAGAAATCGACCGTGGTGTACAATCCCAAATGGCATAAGGGTGTGGTCGGCATTGTGGCTTCCCGGCTGGTTGAAAATTATTACCGCCCCACCATTGTTCTGACTAAGTCCAACGGGTTTATCACCGGTTCGGCCAGAAGCATCCCCGGTTTCGACCTGTATGAAGCCATAGAGAGCTGCAGTGACCTGCTGGAAAATTTCGGAGGTCATATGTACGCAGCCGGTCTTACCATGAGCGAAGAGCATTACCAGGAATTTTGCCATCGGTTCGAGTCCATTGTGGCCGAAAAAGTTACCGATGATATGCTGACCCCCCTGGTGAATATAGATACGTACCTGGATTTTAATCAGATCACTCCCAAATTTTTCCGTTTACTCAAACAATTCCAGCCTTTCGGGCCTGGCAACCTTTCTCCCGTGTTTGTCACCGAAAACGTCTATGACAATGGAAACGGACGTCTTGTGGGGTCGGACTCGGGACATCTGAAACTGGAACTGATACAGGAGGATGAACCTTACCGTCCCATTTCCGCGATAGCGTTCAACCAGAGCGAACATTTCGAACACATGCACAACGGGAATCCGGTCGATATCTGTTATTCCGTGGCCGAAAACTATTACAGGGGGATCGCCAATATTCAGTTGCGCATCAAGGATATCAGAAAAAGGGACGTTGTTTTTTAGGGGACCCTTTGCTCATCGGCTTTCTCATACCATTTTCTTCTTGATCCGTAAAGAACCACGGGATCGTTATCCTTTAAAAGCGGCCATTTTTCAGGATGGAGGGCAATACGCTCCAGGATCGTCTCCAGCGGGGTGTCAATAAAAACAACGTGTCCGTATGATTTCATAAGATCCAGGTTGCCGTGAAAACATGGCGTTCCGCCACCGCAGGCCACTATCTGGGACGGTTTCCCGTCTTCCATCCATTTTTCAACAACTTGTCTGAGCAGTCTGCTTTCAATGTTCCTGAATGCCTTTTCTCCCTTTTCGGCAAGCAATTGCCAGGCGGGCTTCCCGGTGTTTTCTTCTATTACCTTGTCCAGATCGGTAAAACGCGCACCTGCCTTCCCGGCATCCTGCTCTCCCAGGGTACTTTTTCCGCAGGCCATAAAACCAATATAAAAAACAAGTCCCGTAGTCATAGATTAGAGAAGTTTCATCTGAAAAGCATCTTCGTCAGTGAAATCGAAAGACGACTCTTTCCCCGTCGCCGGGGGAGGGGGAGTCTCTCCGGCCAGTACCGGGCCTTCCAGTTCAAACCCGGGATTGTCATCCATCCCGTTATCCCCGGATTCTTCAGGGACCGGTCTTGATTGGATGAAGTCGATCTTTTCAACCTGGAAAGTGGTGATCCGTTTCCCTTTTGCCCGGAAACTTTTGTCAGATATGAAGCTGGCTACATCAATTTCCTGGGGGGGTCTTTTGGCGTGCTTCCCGCCAAAGGTGATCCTGATGACCGGTAAGGGATCCTGCGTAATACCGACCAGGCTGGACCCTTTCCCGTCCCCGATGAACGACTGGATAAGATTTTCTGATGATTCAAAGCGGAACCGTTTCAGGTAATAGGTCTCTGTGTCCCCGTCAAAGTATACGGCACTGAAGATCTTGTCAGGATCCATTTTCTCAATGAGCAGGATCTCTTCCTGATAACGGTTGCTTAAATCGAAATTTGTAGTACTGAAAGTTCCGTTGCGGTTCACGGCGAGGAGGCAGTCATCAGAGAGGAATTCCCCAAGGAATGCTCCCCGTCCGTCACTGTTAAGACGTTGAATATCCTTGTCGAACCAGATCTTTTGACCTCCCATCGTGGCCACGCCTTTATCCTTGAGCATGATCTTCTGGACCGGGTACTTGCTGAGGATATTCCCGCGGCTGCTCCTGCCTTTAATGGCAAGGTCCAGGAATGAAAATTCAAAGATCAGTTTTTTCAGTTTAGGCCTTGCCTTCAGGAAAATCTTTATGGTCTCGGCTTCACCGTTGGGGTTGGCTGAAAACCACAATAGTTGCGAACCGGCTTTTCCCTGTGTCAGATCGTATTCTTTGTCGCGCGTGATGCTGTTTACCTGGAACCGTTTCACAAAGACCTTTCCGTTCTTGCCGTCACGGTATGCCGCATTGTAGACGGTACGGGAATCGCGTTTGCTGAAAATGCCGGCATAGATGATGTCCTTTCCCACGTAAACTTTCTCGGCCACTTTTCTTATGGAATACGTCCCGTCTTTCAGGAATACGATGATCTCGTCAAGGCTGGAACAATCGCAAACGTACTCTGCCTTGTCATCCTTCTTCATATCGGTGCCTGCAAAACCCGATTCCCTGTTGATGTAAAGCTTGCAATTGGCAATGATTACCTTGGACGCTTCAATGGTTTCGAATCCGGTGATCTCCGTTTTTCTTGGAAAGCGGCCGCCGTATTTTTTCTTTAATCCCTCAAAGTAGTCTATGGTATATGCGGTAAGGTGTTCCAGATGGTATTGCGCTTTCTCGATTTCCTGATCCAGCGACCGAATGTGTTCCTCTGCTTTTTTGATGTCAAAACGCGATATTTTCCTGACAGGTTTTTCTACCAGTTTCAGAATATCGGCATACAAGACCGGCTGGCGCAGACGGTCCTGGTAGCGATGCATTTCTGATTCCACGTCCTTCAACTGCTTTTCCCATGTTGAAGCGTCATTTTCCAGGATACGGAAAACCTTTTCCTCAAAGAATATTTTTTCCAGGGAAGAAAAGTGCCAGTCTTCCGCAAGTTCCGTCAGGCGAATCTCAAGTTCGGCCTTCAGCAGGTTGCGGGTTCTGTCGGTGCTGTACCTGAGCATGTCTTCCACGCTAAGCACGAACGGTTTTCCGTCCATGATCACACAGGCATCCGGCGAGACAGACACTTCACATTTGGTGAAAGCGTACAGGGCATCTATTGTCTTGTCGGGAGAGACATCATTGGCCAGGTGGATCAGGATCTCCACTTCTTCGGCTGTATTGTCGTCAATTTTGCGGATCTTGATCTTGCCTTTGTCGTTGGCTGCAATGACAGAGCGTATCAGACTTTCGGTGGTCTGACCGTAGGGGATCTCTTTAACAGCCAGCGTTTTCTTATCTAATTTGATGATCCGTGCCCGGACCTTGACACGACTGACCTTGCTGCCTATGCCTCCGTTGTAATGGGTACAGTCAATCAGGCCTCCTGTAAGGAAATCCGGATACAGGACGAACGGCTCTTCTTTCAGGTGAGCGATCGAGGCATCTATCAGTTCGTTGAAATTGTGCGGGAGGATCTTCGTGGCCAGACCCACGGCGATGCCTTCGGCACCCTGGGCCAGTAAGAGAGGAAATTTCACAGGCAATGCCTCGGGCTCCTGGTTTCTGCCGTCGTAAGAAGAGATCCATACGGTCGTCTTGGGATTGAAGACCACGTCCAGGGCAAATTTACTCAGTCGAGCCTCTATGTACCGCGGGGCTGCCGCAGAATCGCCGGTAAGGGTATTGCCCCAGTTCCCCTGTGTGTCCACCAGCAGATCTTTCTGCCCCAGCTGTACCAGGGCATCTCCTATGGAAGCATCCCCGTGAGGGTGGAACTGCATGGTATGTCCGATAATGTTGGCCACCTTGTTGTAACGCCCGTCTTCCATCCGTTTCATGGAATGCAGGATCCGGCGCTGTACGGGTTTCAGACCGTCTGTGATATGCGGGACGGCTCGCTCCAGGATCACATACGAGGAATACTCCAGGAACCAGTCCTTGAACATACCGGTCAGCCTGTATTTCTTGTCTCCTTCTTCGCTGAGGATGTGCAGATACCTCAGTTGTTCTTCACTCATCATGACTTAGTCTCCCACCATCCTTAAATTGTTGACAATGAATTCCCTCCTTTGGGGAGAATTGTCTCCCATATAGAACCTCAGCAGTTCGGGGAGCCTGTCTTCCTTGTCCAGCCGCACTTTGTCCAGCCGGATGTTCTCTCCTATGAAATT
>LFSY01000094.1:25051-58448 GCA_001512865.1 Rikenellaceae bacterium DTU002
GCAGCCTGCAGCAGGTTGAACTCGTCGTTGGTATATACGACCTGCTTCTTCATCCCGTAGGTGTTCTCGGGTTTTCCCCTCAGGCTGAATACTGCCTGAATATTGGGATCCCTGCTCTTGGTAATGGATCCGCTGGCCGAATCCCCCTCGGTGATGAACAGCATGGTCTGCTCTGCCCGTTCATGCTTGTCGGTGAAATGGATCCGGCAGTCGCGCAGTTTCCGGTTGTGAAGGCTGATCTTTTTGGCATTTTCCTTAGCCTTTTTGCGTACCATGCCGACAGCCTTGCGTTCTTTTTCGTTTTCAATGATCTTGCGAAGCAATATATCTGCCGTCTCGGGATTCCTGTGCAGGTAATTGTCCAGTTGTTCCTTAACGAAATCGCTTATGAAACTTCTGAGAGTAGGGCCTCCCGGGCCCATTTCCCTGGAATCGAGGATCGTTTTTGTCTGATTCGCAAATTTGGGTTCAATAAGCCTTATGCTGATGGCCCCGACTATGGATTGCCGGATGTCGGAAGGTTCGAAATCCTTTTTGAAAAATTCCTTAATGGTCCTCGCCACTGCTTCTCTGAAAACGGACAAATGGGTTCCTCCCTGTGAAGTGTTCTGTCCGTTGGCAAAGGACATGATACTTTCTCCCGTGTCGTTGGAATGGGTGATCACCATTTCTATGTCCGGCCCTGTAAGGTGTATGGGGGGATACAGCGTTTCTTCCGCCATACTTTCGTTTACCAGGTCCAGAAGTCCGTTTCGGGAGATGAACTCTTCGTCGTTCAGCTGCATTTTCAGCCCCTTGTTCAGATAGGCGTAATGCTTCATCATTTCCTGAACAAATTCCAGGTGTATGGAATAATTGGGAAAGAGTTCAGGATCCGGGGTGAAGCGTACCAGGGTCCCGTCCTTTTCTCCGGATTCGGCTTCGCCGTCTTCCACCAGGACCCCTTTGGAGAACTTGCCGTAGCGGCTTTTTCCGTCACGGAAGGATTCAATGTAGAACATGGTGGAAGTGGCATTAACCGCTTTCAATCCCACGCCGTTCAAACCTACTGCCTTCTGAAAGGATTTGTTGTCGTATTTTGCCCCGGTGTTCATTTTGTTCGCGGCGTCTATCACTTTTCCGAAAGGAATGCCCCGCCCGTAATCCCGTACCGATATGACCTGATCCAGGATGGTTACGCTGATAACCTTCCCGTGTCCCATGGCATATTCGTCAACCGAGTTGTCAATGACTTCCTTGATCAGGACATAGAGCCCGTCATCGGGAGTGCTTCCGTCACCTGACTTTCCTATGTACATACCCGGTCTGAGCCGGATATGCTGATTCCATTCAAGTGTCTGGAAATTTGCTTCTGTATAGGGTGCTGCTGGATTGGACATACGGGGCACAAAGATAAAAAAAACTGGTATAAGTAGTCTAATTAATCATTACATTTGCCGCTGGTTCAAAGAACATAAAAAGATATCATGTCAGATCTGAAGGGTTGTATATTACAGATAATAGGGCCGGTAGTGGACGTGGTTTTTACTGCGTCCAAGTCCCGCAAGATTCAGTTGCCGTCTATCCGTTACGCACTGGAAGTCATCCGCGCTGACGGAAAGACCATTGTTTTGGAAGTACAGCAGCACATTGGGGACAACACGGTACGTACCGTTGCCATGGATTCTACAGACGGCCTGTCGAGGGGAATGGAGGTTGTGTCTACCGGCGGTCCCATAACCATGCCGGTCGGAGAACAGGTCAAGGGCCGTCTGATGAATGTGATTGGAGAGACAATTGACGGGTTGAATCCGTTGGAAAAGAAGACTGCTTCATCTCCCATTCACAAGACTCCGCCGCGTTTTGAGGACCTGACCACTTCCAGTGAAGTGCTTTTCACCGGGATCAAGGTGATCGACCTGCTGGAACCATATCTAAAAGGAGGAAAGATAGGCCTTTTTGGGGGAGCAGGAGTGGGCAAGACCGTGATCATTATGGAACTGATCAACAACATTGCCAAAAAACATCACGGCTACTCAGTCTTTGCAGGAGTGGGGGAACGTACACGCGAAGGAAACGACCTGTTGAGGGAAATGATACAGTCCGGTGTGATCCGTTACGGGGACGCTTTCCTGAAAAGCATGGAACAAGGAGAATGGGACCTTTCAAAAGTAGATTACAGTGAACTTGGCAAATCGCAGGCCACCCTTGTGTTCGGCCAGATGAACGAACCTCCCGGAGCCCGTGCTTCAGTGGCTCTGAGCGGGCTGACCATTGCCGAGGCCATTCGTGATCAGGACAGTGAGGTAAAAGACATTCTGTTGTTCATTGACAATATTTTCCGCTTTACCCAGGCAGGCTCGGAAGTGTCGGCCCTGTTGGGCAGGATGCCTTCTGCTGTAGGATATCAGCCTACCCTGGCGACCGAAATGGGTGTCATGCAGGAGAGAATAGCTTCTACCCGGAACGGATCCATTACCTCTGTCCAGGCCGTATATGTTCCTGCAGACGACCTGACCGATCCGGCACCGGCAACCACTTTTTCCCACCTGGATGCCACAACGGTCCTTTCCAGAAAAATCACGGAAATGGGCATCTACCCTGCTGTAGACCCGCTGGATTCCACTTCACGTATTCTGGATCCTGCCGTTGTTGGAGAAGCGCATTACAATACTGCTCAGAAAGTGAAACAGATACTCCAACGTAATAAAGAATTGCAGGACATCATTTCCATACTGGGAATGGAGGAACTTTCCCGGGAAGACAGGCTGACTGTTAGCCGCGCACGTAAGGTACAACGCTTTCTTTCACAGCCTTTTACCGTTGCACAGCAATTTACCGGAGTCCCGGGGGTCATGGTGTCCATAGAAGATTGTATCAAAGGCTTTAACATGATCATGGACGGAGAGGTGGACCACCTCCCCGAAAATGCATTCCTTAATGTGGGGACTATTGAAGATGCCATCGAAAAGAGCAAACGAATCATGCAGCAATGATGAAAGCACCGGTATATCTGCAGATAATATCACCTGAAAAGATCCTTTTCCAGGGGAATGTATGCCTTGCCAGGTTCCCGGGAACAGCCTCCTCATTCGTGGTCATGAAAAACCATGCCCCCATCATGTCGCTGCTCAGCAAAGGAGTCATTTCCTATGAAGGAGAATACGGAGAGGGCAGGATCCCTGTTAGCAGCGGATTCGTACAGGTACGCAACAATAAGGTATACGCCTGCATCATTCAGAAAGAAGACTGACCCGCGATAAATAAAGCAGTTATGATAAAAAAAATGCTTACGGTACATACAATTGTGCTCCTTTCTGTCGGGATCGTATGGGGCCTGATCATGTATCTTTTTATGCCTCAATGGTGGTTCCCTTCCTACCCGGTAATCCCTGCAACGTTTTACCTGGTGGGAATACTCGAGATATGGCTTATGAAAAAGAGCAAGACACAGAAGGCAAGAATGCTTAACAGCATGCTTATTCAAAGGATTGTCCGCTGGGGGATTGTGCTGGTGGTTTTGGCCCTGCTGATTGGGGTGGCGCATCCTCCGAAAGCTTCCTTTATCATTAGTTTCATGGGAATGTTCATGGTGTACAGTTTCATGTCCATCTGGTTTTTACTGGCCGATACAAAACATAACAGGGAAAAGTGACAGCCACAGGTACCATAAAATCACTTTTTGTAGCAGCCTTTTTAACGGGCTGTTTGTTCCCAGTCACGGCTCTGGCAAAGAAAGAAAGACCTCCCCTGAATGTTAAGGAAGTGATCATGGGCCACCTGGAAGACAGTTACCAATGGCATTTGTTTACAGCAGGGGACAGACACATTGGCATTCCCCTGCCTGTGATCGTGAGGAGCCGGGAGCGGGGATGGTTCGTTTTCATGTCATCAAAACTGAAAGAGCAGGAGCATTACAGGGGATTCTATTACGCCGACACGGGGCGTTTGAAGGGCAAAATAGTGGAAAATGACACTGCCGGACAGCAGGTAAGGCCCTTTGACATTTCCATTACAAAGAATGTCCTTGCTTTGTTCTTCTCGTGTGGTATTCTCATATTTCTGGTGCTTCGCCTGTCAGGGCGGTACAGGAAACTTGAGCTCGAGGGCAACCCCGACGCCGTTCCCGCCGGAATCCCGGGGATCATGGAATGGTTTATCATGAGTATTCACGACGGGGTGATAAAAAAATGTGTGGGGAAGGATTATCAGAGATATGCCCCTTATTTGCTCACGGCTTTTTTCTTTATATTCCTGAACAACGTGCTGGGCCTGGTTCCCATTTTTCCTGCCGGGGCAAACCTTACCGGTAACATTGCCATCACCATGGGACTGGCTTTCTTCACCATGTTTGCAGTGAATATTTTCGGGAACCGGGAATACTGGAAAGAGATCCTGTGGCCCGATGTCCCGGTGTTCATGAAAGTTCCCGTTCCCATCATGCAGATTATTGAGTTCTTTGGGATCCTGACAAAACCCCTTGCCCTGACGATCCGTCTGTTTGCCAATATTTTTGCCGGACACATTATCATTCTGGCATTGACATCACTTGTTTTCCTGACCGTCGCCATGGGGCCTGCGGTCAATGCTTCGATGAGTGCCGCCTCGGTTCTGTTTTCTGTGTTCATGATGGCTCTGGAACTGTTGGTCGCATACATACAGGCGTATGTTTTCACCATGCTTTCGTCGATATTCATAGGGTTGTCAAGACAAGAACCGCATAAACATAAAACGGCCTGTGCCGTACAAGATCAATCAATTCATTAAATTATACCATTATGTTACTATTCACTGTATTGCAAGCTGCTGTCGCAAGTATGGAAATTGCCAAATTAGGGGCTGTACTGGCTGCGGCTATTGTGGTCATTGGCGCTTCCTTAGGGATTAGCAAGATAGGAAGCTCTGCCATGGAGGCCATTGCGCGTCAGCCCGAGGCGGCTGACGGAATAAGAATGGCAATGATCATCATAGGTGCGCTGGTGGAGGGGGTTTCCCTGTTCGCCATCATCGTGTGCCTGCTGGTGGCTTTGTAATCTTTGCATGCCATGGACCTTTTGATGCCTGATTCCGGGTTGTTGTTCTGGATGCTGCTTTCTTTCGGTATCCTGTTCCTGATCCTTGCCCGTTACGGCTGGCCTGTGATCACGGGAGCGGTCGAGCGCCGCAATGAACGGATTGCCAAAGCTCTTTCCGATGCGGCGGCGGCCAGGCAATTGCTGGCGACCTTGAAGCAGCAGGAAGAAAAAATATTGCAACAGTCCCGGGATGAACAGACTAAAATGATCGAACAGACGGCGGCTATGCGAAAAGAGCTCCTGGAGCAGGCCAGGGAAGCTGCCCGTGAAGAAAGCCGCCTGGCACTGGAGCATGCCAGGACCCAGATAGAGAAGGAAAGGGAGATCGCTTTCCAGGAGGTACGTTCCTATGTGGCCTCACTTTCACTGGAAGTGGCCGAGAAGGTATTGCGTGAACAACTGGATTCAGACATCAGGCATCTGGAGCTGATCAACAGGATGGTGGATGAATCCTTAAAACCCAGGGCATAAGGTCATGAACACAGGATTGATCGCGGCCAGGTATGCCTCTGCTTTGATCATGTATGCATCCGATCATCGTGCGGGTCATGACCTGTACCTGATGATGAAAAGGATATCCGGGTTTTTTACCCTTGAAGCGGAGCTTGAAAAGACATTCTGCAACAGGATGATCTCCCGTGAGAAAAGGAAAGAGCTGTTTCTGGACATGTTCCCAAATTATCCCCGGGAATCGCTACAGGTTCTTTCCGGTTTCCTGGATCTGCTGATCCAACAGAGGAGGGAACATATCATACGGTATGCATGTCTGCAATACATCCATCTGTACCGTAAGAAGCACGGGATTACGTATGGTGTGCTGACCACCGTTGTCCCGGTAGATGAAGGGACGGCTGACAGAATAAAAAAGCTCCTGGAACCGGTCCATCCCGAGAAGGTTGAACTGGAAATGAAACAAGATGCCCGTTTGCTGGGGGGTTTTTCCCTGAGGGTGGGAATGGACGTCTGGGATGCTTCCCTGGCTGCCCGTATGAGGAAAGTGAGAAAAGCCTATGGATTAACCGATAATAATCAGACTTAATATGTCAGATGTGATAAAACCCGCAGAAGTAGCCGAAATCCTGCGGATGCAGCTGGAAGGACTGGACAACCGTCCTGTATACGAAGAAAAGGGTGTTGTGCTTCAGGTAAGTGACGGGGTTGTCCGTGTTTACGGTCTGTACAACGCCGGCGCCAACGAGTTGCTGGAATTTGACAACGGCATCATGGCCATAGTCATGAACCTGGAAGAAGACAATGTGGGGGCTGTGCTGCTGGGACCAACAGACAAGGTCCGTGAAGGAGACATGGTCAGAAGAACCGGGACCATAGCCTCTGTTCCGGTAAGTGAAAAAATGCTGGGCAGGGTGATCGATCCTTTGGGAAACCCCCTGGACGGCAGAGGTGCCGTTACGGGCCCGGTCACCCCCATGCCCCTGGAACGGAAAGCTCCGGGAGTGATCTACCGTCAGCCTGTATCGGAACCCCTGCAGACAGGTATTAAATCCATAGATGCGATGATCCCCATCGGCAGAGGCCAGAGAGAACTGATCATAGGGGACAGGCAGACCGGAAAAACCGCCATTGCCCTGGATACAATCATCAACCAGCGCAACAATTATCTGTCCGGAGATCCTGTTTACTGCATTTATGTTGCCATAGGACAAAAAGGTTCAACGGTCGCATCCATTGTCAACACACTGGAAAAGTACGGGGCAATGGAATATACGGTAGTCATATCCGCCACTGCAGGAGATCCTGCCGCCATGCAGTATTTCGCACCTTTCTCGGGAGCTGCCATTGGAGAATATTTTCGTGATACGGGACGTCATGCGCTTGTGGTTTACGATGACCTTTCCAAACAGGCTGTATCGTACAGGGAGGTATCCCTGATCCTGCGCAGGCCATCGGGCAGGGAAGCATACCCGGGAGATGTGTTTTACCTGCACTCCCGCCTTTTGGAGCGGGCTGCCAGGATCATCGATCAGAACGAGGTGGCCGGTCAGATGAACGACATACCGGAATCGCTCCGCGGACGCGTGAAAGGAGGAGGGTCCCTGACGGCACTGCCGATCATTGAAACACAGGCAGGCGATGTCTCGGCCTATATCCCTACCAATGTGATTTCCATTACCGATGGACAGATTTTTCTGGACACCGACCTGTTCAACCAGGGATACCGGCCTGCAGTCAATGTGGGGATATCGGTTTCCCGTGTGGGAGGGAATGCACAGCTCAGGGCCATGAAACAGGTAGCCGGAACGCTGAAGATTGACCAGGCGCAGTACCGGGAACTGGAGTCGTTTTCACGTTTTGGAGGTGACATGGATCCCATGACTACCCGGATGTTGGACAAGGGCCAGAAGAATTCCCGGCTTCTGATCCAGAAACAATATGGTCCGCTGCCGGTCGGCAAACAGATAGCGTTGCTCTATTGCGGTGTTCACGGATTGCTTTCGAGGGTCTCCCTTGACAAGATTTCGGTGTTCGAGGAAAAATTCCTGCAGGTACTCGAGACCAGTTACCGTGACAAAGTGCTGGTGCCGCTGAACCGGGGGGAGATAGATCCGCAGATAGAATCCATTATCGAAAGTGTGGCAGAACAAATAGCAGGTTAATTCATGGCCTCCTTAAGAGAGATAAAACACAGGATCGCTTCCGTTAAAAGGACACAGAAGATCACCGAAGCCATGCAGCGGGTGTCTTCGGCCAAACTGCACAAGGCGCAGTCTGCCCTGGGAGACATGCTCCCCTATGAAGAACGGCTGCATTATATGCTCCTCACCTTTATTCATGAAGAGAGGTATTTGTATGAACACGGGTATCCCAGGGGCATGCATTCACTTCGTCAGACACCCTTTGCGATTGCACGCCCCATCCAAAACGTTGCCATCATATTTATGGCGTCGGATTCCGGACTTTGCGGATCCTACAATGCCAATATGGAGAAAAAGCTTCACGAAGTACTTCAGGAATACGCCCATCTCTCCCCGCAGAACATCACACTGTACCCTGTAGGCCATAAAATGCTGGAAGCTGCGCAAAAGACAGGATGTTCGGTTTGTGATCAGTTCACACATCTTATGGCAAAGCCCGATTATCAGTCCTGTGAAAGCCTTTCCCGCCGTTTGGGAATAGGATATATGAGAGGCAGGGTGGATAAGGCAGAACTGATCTTCTATCATTTCAAGAATATGGCCGTTCAGATCCTGCAGAGAGATACCTTTCTTCCTTTTCAGTCGGAGCTTGTAAAAAGTTCTAACCCTTCATTCGGGCGGGAACTGAAAGGGAAACAAGGGGTCATCATCCCACAGGAATATCCCATGGAAGAATTGAATCCCGAATATTTTGAGAACTATATCATTGAGCCATCGCGGCAGGAACTCATAGATTCGCTCTTGCCCAAAGTCCTTCGTTTCCAGATATACAGGGCTGTACTTGACGCCAACGCTTCTGAACATGCTGCCCGCACCATGGCCATGAAGGCGGCTTCTGAAAACGCTCAGGACCTGATACGTGAATTGTCCCTGCAATATAACAAAAGCCGCCAGCAGGCCATTACGTCAGAAATTCTTGATATTTTATCGGGATCTGTCAGATAAGGGATCAGGCTCCACGCATTTTCTGTTTGGTTTTAACCAGGTTTTCTTTCAGAATATCCACACCCGTAGCAATGGCTTCTTCAAAGGTCGGACAAGTTTTTTCCGCTATGAGATCATTCCCGGGGACCTTTACACGTATCGCAGCTTTCTTGTTGTCGTGTCCCGGAACCAGGGAGAGGGTCACTTCGACCCCTATGATGGCATCAAAGAATCTTTCCAGTTTTCCCACTTTTTCATCAATGAAATCCAGCAGTTTCCTGTCGGCATCAAATTTTACGGATTCAACTCTAATGTCCATAATTACCTCCATTTTATATTGTTATTAAATAGGCACCGGGGGGCATTCAGGCCCTTGGATGTGCCTTTTGATATGCTTTTTTCAATACTTCAAAAGAATTGTGTGTATATACCTGGGTGGCGGCCAGGGAAGTGTGCCCCAGCAGTTCCTTGATGCTGTTCAGGTCGGCCCCCCTGTTGAGCAGGTGGGTGGCCAGGGAATGACGCAGCACGTGCGGACTTTTTTTCCCGGTAAATCCGGGTTCGGCCGATAATTCCCTGTGTACCATTTTGCTGATCGTTGTCAAGGCAATGGGATCCCCGTTTTTCCTGCAAAACAACCACGGGGAAGGCACCTCTCTTTTTTCCATATATGACTGCAAATCCCGGACCAAACCATCGCTCAGGGGAACATCGCGTTCTTTGTTCCCTTTTCCTTTTACGCGCAGGAGGGAGCGGTCAAAATCCAGGTCCCCTGTCCTGATGCCGGCCAGTTCCGCACGGCGGATTCCCGTAGCGTAGAGAAGGTGGATCATCATTTGTACCTGGGAGGGGGCTGTTTCTTTTTTATCGATCATCCCGTTGATTTTCCCCTCCGGATAAAACTCGGGAATCCTGCGCCCTTTTTTGGGGCGGATAAGAAGTTTCAGGGGGTTGTCAGGAAGTGCTTCTTTTTTGACCAGGTAATTGCAAAAAGAACTCAGTGCGGAGAGCCGCTGGTAAACCGTTGCAGCGCTCAGTCCCTGCTCCAGAAGATGACCCGTATATAACCTGAGTCCGGTAAGGGTAACATCTTTCATGGGATTGTCTGATGAAGAGATGCCCATGAATTCACAGAAGTCTATAATTGCATGATCATAAATAACTTGCGTGCGAGTTGAGTAGCGTTTCTGTACCCTCAGGAAATCTATGAAATCATTTCTTCCCATCATACACAAATATACAAAAAAAAACGAGGATTACTCCTCGTTTATCTGTATGCGTTGTTTGTATACGGCTTTCTTTTTTTGATCCCTGCGGGTGACCGATGGTTTGGAGAAAGACTGACGGCTTCTGAGCTCGCGCACGATCCCTGTTTTTTCAAATTTACGTTTGAATTTCTTTAATGCACGTTCTATGTTTTCGCCTTCCTTGATAGGTACAATGATCATATTTACAGACACCTCCTTTTGTTACGGGGTGCAAAAGTAGATAAAAAAATGGGAAATCAAAGCGTAACCCGTATATTTGTGCCTGAATTTCCGTAAATTTCTGTCAGAATATGAAAATTGAGGGTATTCCTCCCCACATTCCGCCGGTAAGACCATTCGATACGGGCGTGAACCATGCCCCTGTCCGGAAAGACCTGCTTACCAAAGAAGAAAAGAAACTGGCCCTGGCCAACGCGCTGCGCTATTTCCCCCCGGCACAACATGAACTGCTGGCGCCGGAGTTTGCAAGGGAGCTCAGGGAATACGGACGCATATATATGTATCGGTACAGGCCCGCGGACCCCATTACGGCTGGCAGCATAGATGACTATCCCGCAAAATGCCGCCAGGCTGCAGCCATCATGCTCATGATCAATAATAATCTGGATGCTGCCGTGGCGCAGCATCCGCATGAACTGATCACATACGGAGGAAACGGTGCCGTTTTTCAGAACTGGGCACAATACCGCCTGTGTATGGAATACCTTTCAAAAATGACCGACGAGCAGACGCTTGTCCTGTATTCAGGCCATCCCGTGGGCCTGTTCCCCTCGTCAAAGGAAGCCCCCAGGGTGGTGGTAACCAATGGAATGGTCATTCCTAATTATTCATCCAGGGACCACTGGGAAAGATTCAATGCCCTGGGAGTATCGCAGTACGGTCAGATGACTGCAGGTTCTTTCATGTACATCGGACCCCAGGGGATTGTCCACGGGACAACCATCACTATTATGAATGCTGCCAGAAGACAGAAGCACGTGGGCAGGGGATCGCTTCTTTTTGTTTCCAGCGGACTGGGAGGTATGTCAGGTGCCCAGCCGAAAGCGGCCCGCATTGCCGGAGTCGTGGGAGTTGTGGCCGAGATCAATCCACGGGCAACCGCTAAAAGATATGAACAGGGATGGGTGGATGAAGTGTACGACAACCTGGAAACGTTGGCCGGCCGCATAAAAAAAGCCAAGGAAGGCGGAGAGGCCGTTTCCCTGGCCTATCAGGGAAATGTGGTTGACCTGTGGGAATACCTCGCGAAAACAGACATCCGGGTGGAACTGGGGTCCGATCAGACGAGTTTACACAATCCTTTCTCCGGCGGATATTACCCGGCAGGTTACACCATCGAGCAATCCGCCCGTATGATGGCCCGGGATCCCGCAGGTTTTGAAAAAGCAGTACAGGAAAGTCTGAAAAGACATGTAAAAGCGGTCAATACACTGGCGGACAGGGGTATGTATTTCTTTGATTACGGGAATGCATTCCTTCTGGAAGCGTCGCGTGCCGGAGCCGACATTTCCGATGATAAAGGGAATTTCCGCTATCCGTCTTATGTTCAGGATATCATGGGGCCGTTGTTCTTTGATTACGGGTTTGGCCCTTTCCGCTGGGTCTGCACTTCTTCCATGCCTGAAGATCTGCAGGAAACGGACAGGATCGCGGCACAGGTACTGGAAGCATTGTCCAGGCAGGCCCCAGACGATATTCGCGACCAGATGCTGGACAATTTACACTGGATCCGCCAGGCTCGGCAAAACAACCTGGTAGTAGGTTCGCAGGCCCGTATTCTGTATGCCGATGCCCGCGGGCGCATACAAATTGCCCTGGAACTAAACCGGGCCATCCGGGAAGGCCGGATCAAGGCTCCCATAGTGCTGGGCAGGGATCACCACGATGTCTCCGGGACAGATTCTCCGTTCAGGGAAACTTCCAATATTTACGATGGTTCCGCCTTTACTGCCGATATGGCCGTACATAACGTCATCGGCGATGCCTTCAGGGGAGCTACATGGGTTTCCCTGCACAACGGTGGCGGTGTGGGTTGGGGAGAAGTCATCAACGGCGGCTTCGGGCTGGTGATAGACGGTAGTGAAGATTCGGACAGACGCATCAGGAGCATGTTGTTCTGGGATGTCAATAACGGTATCGCCAGAAGGGCCTGGGCAAGGAATCCGGGAGCACTTTCGGCACTCAGTAGAGCCATGGAAGAAGAACCGCTTTTACAGATCACCGTGCCTTCGGTGGCCGATCCCTCTATCCTCGATGTTTTTGACTGATAATTCTAGAAAACTGACATATGACAGAAAAATTATTCACAGATTTTCCGCCGGTTTCCACACAACAGTGGGAGGAGCAGATCTTGAGGGATCTGAAAGGGGCAGATTATGAAAAAAAACTGGTGTGGAAAACACTGGACGGTTTTAAGGTCCGTCCCTATTACAGGCAGGAAGACCTGAAACACATCCCGTATCTGGATACGCTTCCGGGCGTGGAACCTTTTTTGAGAGGAACACGGGAGAACAACGACTGGCTTATAAGACAGAGTTTCCCGGTGGACGGGTCCCTGCGGGAAGTCAATGCGCGTGTACTGGCCGCGCTTGACAGGGGGGTGGAATCCATCGGATTTCGTCTGGACGCCCAACAGGACCTGACTCTCCCGGAAATGGAGGCCCTGCTTTCGGGTATTGTCCTGTCTGCTGTTGAAATTTCCTTCGAAGGCATATCCTCTGACAGCCCCGGGATACTGACAACATTCCTGGACTATGTGAGGTCCGCGGGAACCCCTCCTGAACAGGTCAGGGCCCGTTTTGCCTTCGATCCCCTGGGAGATGCCCTGTTGCACGACGGGTCTTTTTCCGGGAAGGAAGCCGAAGTATTGAAAGCACTGGTGGAAGCCTGCAGTCAGTATCCGCAAATACGTGTTATCGCAGTCTCGGGATATAAAATCCAGAATATGGGAGCGGGTATTGTTCAGGAACTTGCCTGCTCTATGGCCATGGGCTCCCATTACTATCACGTGCTGACGGACAAGGGGGTGCCTCCCGGGCTGGCGGCGCGTGCCATCCATTTTCACATGGGTATAGGATCTCATTATTTCCTGGAGATCGCCAAGTTCCGTGCAGCAAGGATCTTCTGGCACAGTATTGCGGAGGCCCCCATGAGCGTTCACGCCACCACCAGTTCCTGGAATCAGACTGCATACGATATGTACGTGAACCTGTTACGGGGAACGACAGAAGCCATGTCCGCAGCCGTTGCCGGGGTTGACTCCATGGAGGTCCTTCCTTTCGACAGGGTAGTGGCTGACGGGTCCGGGCACAGTTATCGCCTGGCCAGGAACATACAGATCATCCTCAAGGAAGAGGCCAGGTTTAACCAGGTCACCGACCCGGCGGCAGGTTCCTACTATGTTGAAAATCTTACACATTCTATTTTAAGCGAATCCCAAAAATTTGCCGGTCAGTTGCAACAGCAGGGAGGTGTCTCCACCTTGCAGGGCGCCGCCTGGATCCTGGAATCTGTCCGTCAGACACGGGAACGCCGGTTACAAAACCTGGCTACCCGTAAAGAGGTCCTGGTAGGCATAAACCAGTATCCCGATCAGGGGGCCAAAGCTCCTCAGGGATTCGATCCGCGAGGCGAAGCACCGGGAATGCGTGCTGCCGGGATTTTTGAGTCATTGCGTTTACGGACTGAAAATGCCCTGAATATCCCGTCTGTGTTCCTTCTGACTTTCGGGAACTTGTCCATGTGCAGGGCACGTGCGCAGTTTGCATCGAATTTTTTTGGAGTCGGGGGGTTCAGGATTATTGACAACAACCATTTTGCTACACCTGAAGAAGGCACACAGGCAGCGAACAGTTCCGGGGCGCGTATTGTGGTAGCCTGCTCTTCCGATGAGGAATATGAAACGGCAGTTCCCCTGATAGCGGCTTCCCTGAACAAAGGCGTAATATTGACTGTGGCCGGGGATCCTCCCTGTAAGGATATCCTGATCTCTCAGGGTACGGATCATTTCATCAGTCTTCGGAGCAACCTTCCGGAAACGCTCATTCAATACCAAAACGAACTGGGATTATGAAAGCATATTATACAGCAAAAGACATCGAGAACATGGAACACCTGCAGTACGCCGCAGGCATTCCGCCTTACCTCAGGGGACCCTACAGCACCATGTATGTGCAAAAACCGTGGACGATCAGACAGTATGCCGGATTTTCCACGGCAGAGGAATCAAATGCTTTTTACAGAAGAAACCTGGCAGCAGGACAGAAGGGCCTTTCTGTAGCCTTTGACCTGGCAACGCACCGCGGGTACGATGCTGACCATCCCCGCGTGGTGGGTGATGTGGGTAAGGCCGGTGTGAGCATTTGTTCGGTAGAGGATATGAAAGTGCTCTTTGACCGGATACCACTCAACCGCATGTCAGTGTCCATGACCATGAACGGGGCCGTATTGCCCGTTCTGGCTTTTTATATTGTAGCCGGGCAGGAACAGGGAGCAAAGACCGAGGAACTGACCGGGACCATCCAGAACGATATCCTCAAGGAATTCATGGTCCGGAACACATACATATATCCGCCGGAATTTTCCATGCGGATTATCGGAGACATTTTTGCCTACACGGCCGGCAAGATGCCCCGTTTCAACTCCATTTCCATATCGGGGTATCACATGCAGGAAGCCGGGGCGACCAGCGAGATAGAGATGGCCTATACCCTGGCCGATGGTCTGGAATACCTGCGGACAGGGGTAAAAGCCGGTATGGATATTGACGATTTCGCCCCCCGGATATCCTTTTTCTGGGCCATTGGAATGAACCATTTCAAAGAGATCGCCAAAATGCGTGCAGCACGCATGCTTTGGGCAAAGATCGTTAAGGGTTTCAATCCGAAGAACCCAAAATCACTGTCACTCAGGACACATTGTCAAACTTCGGGATGGTCGCTGACCGAGCAGGACCCTTACAACAACGTTTCACGCACCTGCATAGAAGCCATGGCAGCCGCGCTGGGACATACACAGAGCCTGCATACCAACGCACTGGACGAGGCCATCGCACTTCCCACTGATTTCTCGGCAAGGATCGCCCGCAACACACAATTGTACCTGCAGGATGAGACAGAGATCTGCAGAAGCATCGATCCCTGGGCAGGGTCCTATTATGTTGAATCACTTACGCAGCAGATGGCTCACGAAGGCTGGAAGCTGATCCTGGAGATAGAAGCGCTGGGCGGGATGGCCAGGGCTATTGAAACCGGACTTCCCAAGCTCAGGATCGAAGAGGCCGCTGCACGTACCCAGGCACGCATTGATTCCGGGATGGATGTACTGGTGGGGGTCAATAAATACCGGCTGGAAAAGGAAGATCCCATAGAAATCCTGGATGTGGACAATACGAAGGTCCGGCTTTCCCAGATAGCCCGCCTGGAAGAACTCAAAAAGAACAGGGATGCAAAAAAAGTGGAAGCCTCGCTCGAGGCCATCACGTCCGCCGCACGCAGCGGATCGGGCAATTTGCTGGAACTGGCGGTGGATGCGGCCCGTAACAGGGCGACATTGGGAGAAATATCGGATGCCTGTGAAAAAGTTGCAGGACGTTACAAAGCTGTTATTCGTATGAACAAGGGTGTATATTTATCAGAAGCAAAGGGCGACCTCAATTTTGAAAAAGCCAGGCAGATGGCAGCCCGTTTTGCGGAACGGGAAGGTCGCCAGCCACGCATAATGATTGCCAAACTGGGTCAGGACGGACATGACCGTGGTGCCAAGGTGGTGGCTACCGGGTATGCCGATATTGGTTTTGACGTGGATATGGGGCCTTTGTTCCAGACTCCCGAGGAAGCAGCCCGCCAGGCCATAGAGAACGATGTGCATATCATAGGTGTTTCTTCTCTGGCGGCAGGCCATAAAACGCTGGTTCCCCAGGTGGTGAATGCCCTGAAGAAAATGGGAAGGGAAGATATCATGGTCATTGTGGGCGGTGTCATCCCGGCCCAGGACTACCAGGAATTGTACGACGCAGGTGCCGTTGCCGTTTTTGGCCCGGGAACGCCTGTCTCGTTGTGTGCGGTAAGGATGCTGGAGCTGCTGGAACAGCAGTCAGAGTAAGAGGTCGGTAAGGGCCGAGGGCGGCATGTTGCGGAAATAATCTTCCAGGGCAAACTGTTCCAGACACCGGCTGATCGATTCCCTGTCGCGGGGGCAGCCCTTCAGTGCTTCTTCAATGTCCGAGGTGGGAGCCAGGAAGAAATAATCACCGTAGATCTTTACACTGTCTATGACATTCGCCGGGGTAAGGTTCATGCGGACCTCCATGTTCCCGCCAGGGAAACGTGAGCTGCGAATAATCCCCTGCATGGGCAGTGAGCCGTAATTCCAGGCATCAGTCCTGTACCTGGTGTCACAAAGGGATCCGATCACCAGGCATTCTTCTGCCGTAAGGGCCTGTTCCCGCCAGGGAGCGTCCGTGTTACCGGTAACATGTTTTTTCAGCAGATCCAGGAATTCGGGGATGGTCATTCCCCGGGGAAGGTATTCGGATAAGTTGCATACTGCCCGCGGATTGCTGGGGACGCCCCTTCCTTTATCCCTGATCTTGGGTTTCAGGGCCGATGCCAGATCTTTCATGGACGCACTGAATAGTAACGTGCCGTGCATCAGAATGCGGCCTTTATGCAGTGCTATGGCATTCCCGGAAAATTTCCGACCGTCAATGACCAGGTCGTTGCGGCCTTCCAGCCGGGCAGCCACTCCCAATCCCTGCAGTACATCCAGGATGGGCCTGGTAAAGCGTGCAAAGACCGCGGCCGTGTCGCTGCCGGCGGGAAATGTGTCCGTAAAGGTGTAATTGACATTTCCCAAATCGTGAAATACGGCTCCGCCACCGCTCAGACGGCGAACCACCGCAATGTTGTTTTCCCGGACAAACTCGCTGTTGATCTCGGCATGTGTGTTCTGATTCCTGCCTACGATGATGGCAGGAGCGTTCCTCCAGAGCCGGAAAACCGGTTCCCGGGAAGCGGTTAGCAGGTACTCTTCCACGGCCAGATTCCAGTAAGGATCCACCGTGGAGTCCATCAGGCAGCGCATTTTGTCACGGTTTTGGTGATAATCCATTTGTAAAGCCTGTACACAGCCCAGCCGAGCAACAGGCCGGTCAGGGCTCCGCAGATCACATCCAGGGGAAAATGTTTGCCCACGTAGATGCGGCTGTAGGATACGAGGATCGCCCAGGTGACTATGGGAATGGTAAACCATTTTCTTCTGTATATCAAGCTGGTAAAGCACGCCAGCCCAAAAACGTTGCTGGCGTGTGACGAGACGAATGAATAGAGACCGCCTTTTCCTTCCAGAAGACGGAACGTCCCTTCCCATTCCGGGATATGCGATGGTCTGGGCCTTTGTACCCAGTTTTTTATCAGGGAGGAAGAGACCTGGTCTGTGAGCAGGAACGTAAGCAATATGCCCCCGGTGGCCAGCAGGGCCTGTCTCCGGGGCAAGATCATGAAGAAACCTCCGGCGATCATCAGGTATAGCGGGATCCAGACCGGGATCGCGGACAAAACCTTCATCACCGTGTCCAGAAATTCACAATGAGCCCCGTTCAGGAGGAAGAACAGTTTCTGGTCAAGCCTGATTATTGATTCCACAAGGTGTTCCATATCAGTTCCTTGAGTTGGGGAATATTTTTCCCGGTTATGGAAGAGATCAGCAACACGGGTACAGAACGGGGAAGCCGGCGCCGGAGCGACTTTTCCTCCTGCTCATCCAGAAGGTCAGCCTTTGTAACGGCCAGCATCCTTTGTTTGTCTATCAGTTCCGGTTTGAATTTCCGGAGTTCCGCCAGCAGGACCCTGTATTCGGCTGTAATGTCCGGACTGTCAGCAGGGACCATAAACAAAAGCATGGAATTGCGTTCAATATGTCTAAGAAAGCGCAGTCCAAGACCTTTGCCTTCGTGAGCGCCTTCGATAATGCCGGGAATGTCTGCCATCACAAAAGACCTGTTGTCGGGAAGGGATACGATCCCAAGCTGGGGGACAAGGGTGGTAAAGGGATAGTCGGCAATTTTCGGTCTGGCGGCGGACAGGGTGGCCAGGAGTGTAGATTTGCCGGCATTGGGAAATCCCACCAGGCCAACATCTGCCAGCAATTTCAATTCCAGGATAAACCAGTCCTCCTGCCCGTTTTCCCCGGGCTGGGCGTAACGGGGAGTCTGCCTTGTGGCCGACTTGAAATGATTGTTTCCCAGGCCCCCTTTTCCTCCCCTGCAGAGAACGTATTCTTCCGAAGGTTGTGTCAGTTCGGTGATCAGTTCCCCGTCTTCTGCCCTTCGGACCACGGTGCCTGCAGGAACTTCAACAATCTGGTCCTCTCCGTCCGCCCCGTGGGCCAGTTTGCCCCTGCCGGGTTCTCCGTGCCCGGCACGGATGTGTTTTCTGAATTTGAGGTGTATCAGGGTCCATAGCTGGGGATTTACCCTAAGGATAATGTGCCCGCCCCGGCCTCCGTCACCTCCGTCGGGGCCACCTTTGGGAACATACTTGGCCCGCAGCAGATGCACGGAACCGGCGCCTCCGTTTCCCGAGGCACAGAAAAGTTTTACATAATCTACAAAATTGGTTTCAGCCATTCGCTTACCTGATTGAAAGTATATTCCGGGTTTTTGGAACTGTCTACGGAAACAAACTTTCCCTGTTTTTTGTAGTGTTCAATGATGGGGACGGTCTGGGAGTGATAGGTAGCCAGGCGGTGACGTACCCTCAGGGCATCGGTATCGTCCGGACGGTTTTCCAGGGTGGCCCGGCGTAGCAGACGCGTCTCGCAGACGGAGTCGTCCACATCCAGCAGGATCATCATCCTGAGCGGATGCCCTGTCTTCTCAAGGAATGCATCCAGAGCCTGTGCCTGTGCCAGGGTTCTTGGGAAACCGTCAAAAAGAAAGCCCCTTGCCCGGGGATGTGCATTGACATTGTTGGATATCAGGGAAATAACGATCTGATCGGACACCAGATCTCCCCTGGCAAGGATGGATTCAACTTCTTTGCCCAGCGGTGAGCCCAGTTCAATTTCCCGTCTTAGCATGTCCCCGGTTGAGAGGTGGATAAATCCGAATGCCTCTACCATCAATTTGGCCTGTGTCCCCTTTCCCGATCCGGGAGGGCCGGCTATAATAATGTTCAGCATGATTCAATCTATTACGTAAAGGTCTTTGTATTGTCTTCCCAGGTTGTTGTAATCCAAACCGTAACCTACTACAAAATCGTTGGGGATCCTGATACATACGTAGTCCAGGGGAATTTCCTGCTTGTAGGCATCGGGTTTCAGCAACAGGGTACATATTTTGATCTGTTTGGGATTTTTCTTTTTCAGATCTTCCACCAGTTTGACAATGGTTGTGCCGCTGTCCACGATATCCTCCACAACCACCACGGTCCGGCCGGTGATATCGGCGCATAATCCAAGCACTTCCTTAACGTCCCCGGTACTTTCAGTCCCGCTGTACGAAGCCAGCTTCACAAAGGTGACCATGCAGTTCAGGTCAATCTTTTTCATCAGGTCGGAAGTGAACATAAACGATCCGTTCAGGATACCCAGAAAGACCGGTCTGTCTTCATTCATAAGGTCCCTGTTGATTTGTTGAGCCACCTTTGAAATGGCTTTGTCAATTTCCGCGTACGGGATATAAGTGCGGAAAGTTTTGTCGTGAAGGGTAATGCGTTCCATGGAACAAAAATAATCATTAAATTTGAACTTTTAACTGTCAAAGTAAATGAAACCTCAAGTCAGTATCATAATGGGCAGCATGTCCGATATGCCCGTCATGGAAGAAGCAGCCCGTTTCCTGGACCAGATGGAGATTCCCTTTGAAATGAACGCCCTTTCTGCACACCGCACCCCGGACAAGGTGGCGGAGTATGCGAAAAGCGCATCCCAAAGAGGCGTGAAGGTGATCATTGCCGGAGCCGGAGGGGCGGCACACCTGCCCGGGGTAGTGGCAGCCTATGCCCAAATCCCCGTGATTGGTGTTCCCGTCAAATCTTCACAATCATTGTCCGGGCTGGATTCCATTCTCTCCATCCTTCAAATGCCGTCGGGCATTCCGGTCGCTACCATGGCGCTGGACGGAGCACGGAACGCGGCCATCTTCGCTGCCCGTATACTGTCGCTGTCAGATAAGGACCTGGCATTGAAAATGAGGGCATTCCATGAGACCCTTGGCCGGAAAGTCGAGGAAGCCAACGAGAAGATCAAAGACATTCAATACCGTTTCAAGATACAGGATCATTAATTTAAAATAAGGCTCATCAGAGGGGAGCGCAAGAGGGGAACTGATCATGAGAACTTTTTTTAGTGTGCTGTTTTTCGGCACTTGTGTCTGTGTTGTCCATGCACAGTCAACGGATATCTTTTTGGAAAACCTGGCCAGGGACCACGGCTTTACCGGTCAGGACATGGAAGAAATGCTGCATTCCCGGAAAAACATCAATTCGGCAACCCGGGACGATCTGGAAATTGCCGGCTTCCTGACGCCTTACCAGATCGCTTCCCTGCTCGACCACAGGGAGCGTTACGGGCTCTTTTTTTCCTGGGCCGAGATTTTTCTGATACCCGGTTTTACCGGGGAAGTGTCGGACCTGCTTCCCCTGTTTTTCACCCTTGAGCAACACAAGGCACCTCGAAAAACGGATCTGCGGTCCCTGGCCCGCTACGGCAAACATACCGTACTGATGCAGACACGAACGCGTTTTCCCAGAGCTGAGGAGTACAGCCCTGTTACGGCCCGGGAATACCTTGCCCGTCCCAATACACGATACCTTGGTATTCCCTGGTACCGCTACGGCCGTTATGCCTTCAGCTATTACGACCGTCTGCGATGCGGCATTACCCTGGAAAGCGATCCGGGAGAAAGGGCTGTGGCAGATTTTCTGTCTTTTCATATATCCCTGCAGGGTCCCGGGGCCCTAAAGTCTTTGGTGGCAGGTGATTTCAGGGCCAGGTTCGGCCAGGGACTGATGTTGTGGAACGGGACCCGGTTTGGGAAAGCATCCTCCACTTCGTCTTTATGCAACAATGAAATGGGCCTGACCCCCTATACCTCCCGTGATGAAAATCTCTTTTTCAGGGGAGTGGGAGCCACATTCCGCCACAGGTATTTTGAATTGTCCGTTTTTGCCTCCGCCAGGGCGCTCGATGCCAGGATCACTGACGAAGGCTTTACCTCGCTTGTCACCACCGGTTATCACAGGACTCCCCTTGAAACTGAAAAGAAAAATGCCCTGTTCGCCTGGGCAGCCGGAGCCAATTTGTCCTGTACGGGAGAAGGATGGAAAGCGGGGGTAACAGCCCTGGGGTACGGATACGACCGTCAGGATGCCGGCAGGATTACATATTACAACGCTTATAAGAACAGATCCGTACCTTTCGGAGGGATTTCGGCGGATTTTTCCCTTAGGTGGAGGTCGTTGCGTTTTTTCTCTGAAACCGCCGTTGATGCGGGTTTTGTCCCGGCTGTACTTGCCGGCATCCTGTGTTACGGCAGGAACGGGAACAGGGCAGGCGTGCTCTTACGATGTTTCTCTCCTTCCTTCACCACGGCTTACGGAGCGGCTCTCGGCCGCAACAGCACCTCATCCAACGAATTCAGCCTGCAGCTGACCGGGGATCTTGTTTTGCAGCGATCCTGGAAATTAGACGGGAGCCTTTGGTTCTGGCTGTTCCCGAAAGCCCGTTATCTGTGCAGGGAACCTTCTTATGGCTGGGAAGGACGGGTACAGTTGTATTCCGGCGATCAGATGATTTCTCTGCGACAGCAGCGGTCCTTATCTGACAAAGGCGTTACCGACAGGCAATCCCTGCGCTTACAGTGCGGTTTGCCGCTGAACGGTTTGCTGGGCCTCAGATTTCGTGCAGACGGGGTGCATTGTCTACTTCCCGGAAAGGTGAATGACTGGGGATATGCTGTGTATGCTGAAATGACCTGCGGGGGAGCGGGGAAAAAATTCGGGGGATCTTTCCGGGTGTCGTATTTCAACACAGGTTCGTGGGATTCCAGGATATATATGTACGAATCTGATGTGTTGTACGGGTTCTCGGTACCTGCCCTTTACGGGAAAGGCTTCAGAAGTTATATAAACATGCGGTATGCTCCCTTTCAGTCCCTTGACCTGTGGGTCAGGTTTGCGTGTACAGCGGGAGGGTCTTTTTCCTGTGAATCTAAGGTTCAGGTGCGGTTTCGTTTTTGACGAAAGGGACGAAATCTTTCCCGGCGATCAGCCTCAGGGATCCGGGCAGGATCCTGAATACAAAGGGCGGAGTGCCCATAAGTTCCCCGTCTGTTTCCAGAAAAGTGGTATTCTTGCTGTTTGGGAGCACTTCCACCGTCTTGCCCCTTCCGTGGTGAGCCTCCTTGAATGAATATACTTTTCCTTCAATAAAATCCCTGATCCTCAGCGCCAGTGAAATTTTATTCAGGGGCCCCACCAGTGTAACATCAAACAATCCGTCATCCGGGATGGATAGAGGCAGGGCTTTCATCCCGCTGCCAATGCAGATCCCCATACCTATGCTGCAGGTGAGCACGGGCCCTTCGTAAAACACATTCCCGTCGATCAGGACCCTGAGGTCTTTGGGCCGGTAAAAAAGGAACTGGTGCAGCAGGCTGTTCAGGTATTGAGTTTTACCTCTTTTGTTGTCCTGTTCCACTACCTTTTCATAATGTCTGATCACAGCCGCATCCAGACCCATGCCGGCCGCATTGGCGAAGTATCTGGATCTTTCGATTCCAAAATCCTGGAAAGAAACCCATCCCACGTCGGTAAGAACGGTATGCTGTTCTATGATCGTTTCCATAGCCTTCACGTAATCCGTGGGGATTTTGTAGGCATAGACAAAATCATTGCCTGTTCCTATGGGTACAATACCCAGGGTGATGCTTTGCGTAGGGACATCTTGCTGGTAGAAAATCCCGTTGATCACTTCATGGAAAGTCCCGTCTCCCCCAATGACGATGAAATTGCGTATGCCTTCACGTATGGCTTCGATGGTTATGGTAACGGCATGATACTTGTGCTTTGTGAACACACATTCAAACACAATGTTTTTTTCCAGGAAAAAATTGGAGATACGAGGCCACATCAGGGCCGTTTTACCACCACCTGCGATAGGGTTCAATATGATCATCCACCTGTTAGAGGGCATAATGACGGGCTTTGAAATGAGAGTGTAAAAGTAAGAATATTTGTTCTATTTATAGTATATTTGCCCAATTGAAATCAAACAGGCACATTTATGGGAAAAGTAATCGCCATAGCGAATCAGAAGGGGGGAGTAGGAAAAACGACCACAGCCATCAATCTGGCAGCATCTCTTGCAGTGATGGAAAAAAATGTTTTATTGGTTGATGCAGATCCACAGGCGAACACCACTTCAGGGCTTTGTTTCGATCCCAACGCCGGCAGCGGAGACACCCTGTACGAGTGTCTTATCGGAAAGGTGCCGGTGGAAAAAACGATCCTCCAGACAGAGATAGACGGGCTGAAGCTCATTCCTTCCCATATTGATCTTGTGGGTGCCGAGATAGAGCTTCTTTCAGTGCCTGACCGCGAGCAGGTAATGAAGCAGCACCTTGACGGCATACGTCAGCACTTCGATTATATTTTTATAGATTGTTCCCCGTCCCTGGGACTGATCACAGTCAATGCCCTGACTGCGGCTGATGCCGTGATCATTCCCGTACAGTGCGAATTCTTTTCTCTGGAAGGACTGGGAAAACTGCTCAACACCATAAAAATTGTACAAAGCCGTCTGAACCCCTCCCTGGCCATTGAAGGATTCCTTCTGACCATGTATGATGTGCGTCTGCGATCACACAACCAGATAGTTGAAGAGGTAAGGCATCATTTCAGGGATATGGTTTTTCAGACGGTCATTCAGAGGAATGTACGGCTGAGCGAATCACCTTCTCACGGAAAACCCGTGATTCTGTACGATGCCGCCTCCGTAGGCAGTAACAATTACCTGAATCTTGCCCGGGAATTTTTAAAGAAGAATCAAAATGACTAAAAAACCGGCTTTGGGAAAAGGACTTGGGGCCCTGATATCGGAATCTCCTTCCCTGTCAGACTGGAAACCCCGGAATCCCGTAGTACTTCCCCAATTGGAAGGAACTTCACTGATACAGATAGATCTGATAGAAGTCAATCCGGAACAGCCACGCAAGGAATTCAATGAAGAATCGCTGGCCGAACTGGCGCATTCCATAAAGAACCTGGGGCTGATCCAGCCCATCACACTCCGCAAGCTTTCCGGAGACAGGTATCAGCTGATCAGCGGAGAAAGACGGTTGCGGGCAGCCAGGCTGGCCGGTCTGACAAAAGTGCCTGCATACATCAGGCAGGTAGAAGACGGGGCTTTACTGGAAATGGCCCTGGTAGAAAACATACAGCGTGAGAACCTGGATGCTATGGAAATTGCTTTCGGGTTCCAGCGTCTGACAGAAGAATGCGAACTCACTCAGGAGAAGCTTGCAGAAAGGGTGGGCAAGAAAAGAGCCACTGTTGCGAACTATCTCAGACTTTTACAATTGCCTGCAGAGGTCCAGTTGCTCATAAGGGCAGGCGCACTTACCATGGGTCATGCGAGGGCGTTGCTGTCCCTGGATGACAATGCGGCACGACTGGCTCTGGCCGGAAAGATTGTGGAGAAAGATCTGTCGGTCAGACAGGTAGAAAACATGGTGCGCCAGGCAGACGGTGAGAAAGCGGCGAGCCGGACGCAGGAGACAGAATTGCCCGATGTCTATTACCGCGTACTGGAAAGGATCGGCAGATTTTTTAATCACAACATAAGCGTGAAAAGAAATGCAAGAGGCGAGGGAGTCCTGACCATACATTGCTCCGGTGATTCGGAAATGGAATCTTTTCTGGATGTCCTGGAGAAAAATAATATATAGCAGGTCATTATTTGTGAAACGTAACCTTGTATTTTTTCTTTTTCTGTTCTGCTTTCTTCCCGTCGCATACGGGCAGTTTGCAGTGGATATGGGAGATCAGGGAACACGCCAGGCAGGGGACACTACGGTGCAGGCAAAGGAGCCGTTCAAACTGCGCACTTATTATTCTGCACTGTCGGGAAAAGACACCCTGAAACTGGGTCGTGTTTTTTCCGGAGCGGTAATCCTCCCGGGGTATTCACAGGCCTACAACCGTCAATACTGGAAGATACCTGCAGTATATGCAGGCCTTGGTGCCGGGATCTACATGGGGTACCGTTTCAACATGAAATATCTGGATACGGGGAATGAATCCTATGAATTGTACAGAAACCTGTGTTATGCCGGGGCCGGTCTGGTTTACTGGGGCAGCCTGCTGGACGGGGTGGTACAGTTTAAGCACGAGAAAGAGATCCTGCCTGCCAGGGCAACGCTTTTTTCTGCGCTGCTGCCGGGTCTGGGACAAATATACAACGGGGATTACTGGAAGCTTCCCATCATCTACGGCGGGCTCATTGCCTGCGGGTATTTCTGGCAATACAACGGGCTTCAGTACCAACGCTACAAGACCATGTACAACCATGCTACCGCGAAACCATCCGAGTACGACGGCTGGATGACACCTGAGAATATCAAATGGTACAGGGATTCTTTCCGTCGTTACAGGGATTACTCCGTCATTGCCACGGTCCTGGTGTATGCCCTGAATGTCATAGATGCCAACGTCTTTGCACACTTCAGGGATTTTGACATCAGCGATGACCTTACCCTGCGGATAGAGCCGGGGCTGATCCCCGCTGCCGGCTATGCTTCTGCCGCCTTTCCGGGTGCCGGAATCCAAATGAGATTAACCTTTTAACAATTGTTCCTGATATGAAATCTAAATCCCTGATCTTTTTATTGCTTATCCTCACACTGTCTCCCGTTCCCCTGGGAGCACAGATCATTAAAAGACCATCGAAAAAACAGCTGACCCGACAGGTGGATTCCCTGTTAAGACTGACCGACTCGCTGCAGCAAGCCCTTATGACCATGGAATTGCCTGCGGCAGACTCTCTGTATATGAACGGAGAGATCAATGAAGGCGGGTTTGACAGTCCTGCTGTCGAAACGGATTTCGGATACGATTCCCTGTCGACGGAACAGCGTCTGAGCTTGTATTATCATCAGAATCTGCTGAACCAGTTGCCCGATCCCATGACACTGGAAAACCTGGACACAGCCATGTTAAGTTCCGGCATACCCGACTCGGTATATATTGAAAGACTGACCAGGATGAACAGTTTCATCAAGCTCCCGTACAACAATATAGTGAAGAACCATATCATACACTATACCCAGAAGATGCCCGACCGTATTCCCACGATTTTAGGTCTGGCACAATATTATATGCCATTGTTCGAAGAGATCCTCGATTCTTACAGCATGCCGCTGGAGCTGAAAGCCATGGCCGTGATCGAATCTGCCCTCAATCCCAGGGCCGTCTCCAGGGCCCGGGCTACGGGCATGTGGCAATTCATGTACCGAACGGCGTTGAATTACAACCTTACCATCAATTCCTACGTAGATGAAAGACTTGATCCCATCGTCTCGGGAGATGCTGCTGCCCGTTACCTTCTAGATTCCTACCGTATATACGGGGACTGGGTACTGGCCATAGCCTCTTACAATTGCGGGGTGGGAAATGTGAATAAAGCCATCCGCAGGGCGGGAGGGTCCCGGGAGTTCTGGGACATATATCCCTTTTTACCACGGGAAACCCGCGGTTATGTACCGGCCTTTGTCGCGGCCCTGTATACCATGCGTTATTACAACGAACACCAGATCAGGCCGCTTCCAATAGAAATGCCTGCACATGTAGATACGTTCGAGGTTAACAGAATGCTCCATTTTGAACAGATCACCTCGTTCCTGGACATATCAATGGATCAGTTGAGGGACCTGAATCCTCAATACACCAAGGACATCATACCCGGCGTGGAGCGTCCCTATATATTGCGACTTCCTTACGAATACAGCGGAGAGTTCGCTGCACTGCAGGATACGATATTTTCATACAGGGACAGTGTCTATTTTAATCCCCTGATCCTGAACACCAGGGCAACAGCTTCCGATACACAGGTCACTCACAGGGTGCGCAGCGGGGAAACCCTCAGTCATATTGCATACCGTTACGGGGTTAGGATCGCCGATCTGAAATACTGGAACGGTCTCCGTTCGGACAGGATCGTTCCCAACCAGCGTCTGATCATCTATTCAAAAGGATCCGGGGCACCACAGGCTTCTGCCGCACAAAGCACCTCTTCCTCCCGGGGGATCCCTGCCGCCAGGGCACAGGGAAATCTGATCACACACAAAGTGCAGCGGGGGGAAACACTGGGGGGCATCGCCGAGAAATACAAGGTAAGTGCCGCCAACATCCGTTCCTGGAACAATATGCGCAACAACACCATATACGCCGGCGGCACATTAAAAATCTACACTTCTGCCACAGTGGCCACTTCCCACGACGGATCCTTTGAATACTATACCATCAAACAGGGAGACAACCTCTGGGATATCGCCAATAAATTCGGGATCACGGTACAGAATATCCGTTCCCTGAACGGACTGGGCAACAATTCCAGGATATATCCCGGACAGAAGCTGAAAATCCGTAAAATGTAACATCAGGCAGGGTCCACATCGATCCTGCAGCGGGCGGGAGCCAGGGGCATCTCCTTAACGGCCGCTGAAATGATTTCTTTCAGCGGCTGTATTTTCACGTTTTTTGGAATGGTGATCTGCAAGCGATAGGAAAACTGTACCATGCGTGTTTCAAACGGGAGGAAAGGACCTTCCGCCCTGGCCGGCCATTTCTCCTGTCCAAGACGGTTAAGGAGCATCGTTGCTTTTGTCAGGGCAGTCGTTTTTTTGTTGTGTGATACTGTGAGCATGATCATCCTTGTAAAAGGAGGATATCCGTATCGTTTTCGTTCCTCGAGCAGATGATGAAGAAAAGAATCGGAAAGGCCTTCCCGCAGGGCTTCATAGAAAGGATGATCCACATCGGAGCTTTGGAAAAAGACTGGGACCGGCTTATCCTGAGCGGCCACCCACCTCATAACGTTTCCGGCAGCGTGACAGGCTTGCTCGGTAGCACGAAAATGTTTTCTGGACAGGAGTTTTTCGGTATGCAGGAAAGAAATCATACCGATGTCTTTTCCAAGATGGTGGTGGGTCCGGAAAGGTTTGCAGACGGTAATCCCCGGAACCGGAACATGATTTTCAACTGACATCGGATCGGCTTCTACCAACAGGGCTTCCATGCCCTTGTCAAGACATTCCCTGAGTGCCCCGTACGAGCGTACATCCAGGAACCCTTTCATGTTTTTTTGAACAAACGGATCGGATGTATCGGTGATGATGATCCTGTTCTCCCGGTCCGTAACCCTGTCCGGTGTTTTCAGGTGCCCGAATTTCCCGGTGACCGTATTGTGTAGCGTTTCCAGTGAAGGAACGGCAGATCCCAGCAATACCCGGGAACCATATATCTGTCCCATCATGAGCGCCGTATCCCTGGCATGCAGGTGAGGGGCGGAATCGTTCCGTTTGTGGCCCGGGTGCTCTTCCCTTTCTACAACAATAAGACCCGGATCCGTAAAAGGAAGAAAGAGAGACTGCTGCATTCCTGTGACAACGACCGGATTGCCTGCATAAAGTTCTTTTTTTGCCCGGCTCTGCTCCCTGAGAGGCCTTTTGGAATGAAAACAGATCAGTTGTTCCTTGAAATCCGGAAGCAGTTTTTCATAGATACTTTCACAGGAAACCATGTCCGGACAGATGATAAGACACTGTTGTCCCCGGGAGAGCGTCTGTCGTACATGCTCCCTGTAAATTCCCGTACGGTCAGGTCCTTCCGCATACAACGGTTTGCCCGGTACGGGCACATGGTCCCTTTCCTCGGATACGGATTCGGCCCTTCTTCTGAAAGAATACATGGAAAGGCCTGTTTTGGCGACCATTCCCGGCGGGCACATATAGTAACGGGCTATCCATTCCCAGAGAACGAGGGCGTTTTCCGAAACGATGGGCAGTGCGTTGACAATTTCAACAATATCCCGGATCTCTTTCGGGTCACTCACTGCCCCGGTATGTTCCGCCACATTGAAAATCACACCGGTATGTATGCCTTTACCAACGGGGACCTTTACCTGTTGTCCCCTCTTTGCCGCTCCGGCAAGTTCTTCCGGGACCCTGTACGTAAGCAGTCCTTCCAGGGCCAAAGGCAACAGAATATCGGCGTAAATCCCTTTCATTACAGGTTACGGACTTTTTCGGCGACCTTTTCCATAAGCCAGAACGGGGTGGAAGTCGCTCCGCATATTCCGGCCAGATCTCCCGGGCGGAACCATTGGGCAGAAATATCCCCGGGATTCTCTATCGCATACGTCCGTGGGTTGGCCTCTTTGCAGATGCGGAAAAGGACTTTTCCGTTGGAACTTTCTTTTCCCGCCACAAAAAGTATGATGGATTTGCTTTTGGCAAAACGGATCAGGGCTTCCTGACGGCCGTTGACCTGGGCACATATGGTGTTGAAGATTTTCAGTTTTCCCGTATCCAGTCCACTTTTTTGCATCAGTACGCGTATGTTGTCGGCTGTTTTTTTGTATTCATCGGGGTTTTTTGTGGTCTGTGAAAAAAGAGACACCGGCCCTTCGGGAAGGGTGATCTTACCCGCTTCCCTGTAGTTTTCCACTACGATGGCATCTCCGTCCACCTGACCCAGCAGGCCTTCCACTTCTGCATGTCCTTTCTTTCCGAAGATAAGGATCTTGCCGTTGTCCGGTCTGATCCGGGCGTATTCCTGTTTGATCTTTTTCTGTAACTGAAGTACCACGGGGCAGGTGCACTCCAGAAGATCAATATTACGGGACGCAGCAATTTCATAAGTGGAGGGAGGTTCTCCGTGCGCGCGTATGAGCACCGTGGTATTGGCAGGCAGGTCGGACAGGTCTTTCCGCCCGATCACTTTGAGCCCTTTGGATTCCAGCCGGTGTAATTCTTCGTTGTTGTGAACGATGGCTCCCAGTGAGTACACTTCCCGGTTGGTTTCAAGGGCCTTTTCGGCACAGGTTATGGCACTGATAACCCCGCTGCAGAAGCCTGATCGTTTGTCTATTTCAACGTGATACCCCATTTGCGTTTCATTAATTTTTTAAACCATTCCATCTGTTGTTCAACAGTCATGTTCCCGTTGTCAAGCAAAACCGCGTCCGGTGCCTTCACGAGCGGATGCTTTTCCCTGCCTGAATCCAGGCGGTCACGTTCAAGGACATTGGCCAGCACTTCCTCATAACTTGCCTTTTCTCCTTTGGCGGTCATCTCTTCAAGCCGTCTTCGCGCCCTGATCTCTGCAGGTGCCGTCATGAATATCTTCAGTTCTGCATTCGGGAACACGGCCGAGCCGATATCGCGTCCGTCCATCACGATCCCCTTTTTTTCCCCCCATTTCCTGAGCTGCACATCCACAAAATCCCTTACCTCCGAGATTTCGGAAACGGGACTGACGTGCCGCGAAACCTCGAGACTCCGGATGAGCTCTTCCACGTTGTGTCCGTTCATCCATGTCCGGTTTTTACCCGAAACGGGATCCTTTCTGAAAGACAGCGATATAGCGGGCAGGCTGTCTGCGATCCTTTGTGCGTGAGGAATTCCGTTCTCGCCGATCATACCGTGCTGCAGGGCATACAGGGTCACTGCCCTGTACAGCGCTCCGGAATCCAGGTATGTATAGTCCAGGACAGAGGCGATGGCTTTTGCAAAAGTACTTTTTCCCGTTGACGAATGTCCGTCGATGGCTATGATGATATGCTTCATAATCTGACTCAAATGTAACGGAAAATCTCCTATTTGTGAAATTCAGGTTATCTTTGCAAACGACAAAAGAGGGAAGTATGAGAATATTGATCATTGACGACGAGAAAAGCATACGCAACACGCTCAGGGAGATCCTGGAATACGAGGGCAATGAAATTGTACTTGCCGAAAACGGGGAACAGGGGCTGTCTTTTCTCGAGAAGGGAAAGGTTCAGATCGATGCCGTTTTCTGTGACATCAAAATGCCCGGAATAGACGGTATTGAAGTGTTGGAAAAAATCCAGGAAATGGAATTCGACGCACCGGTAATCATGATTTCGGGACACGGCAATATTGACACAGCTGTGGAATGCATAAAAAAGGGGGCTTACGACTTTATTGAGAAACCCCTGGATCTGAACAGGATCCTGATCACCCTGCGCAATGCCGGTGACAGGACATCCCTGGTGCAGGAAAACAAGAAACTGAAAAGAAAAGAGGGCAAGGTACCTCCGCTGATCGGGAAATCTGCTGCCATAACCCGAATATGGGATATGATAGACAGGGTGGCAGGCACCGAGGCCCGGGTGCTGATCACGGGTTCCAACGGTACCGGGAAGGAACTGGTGGCCCGGTGGCTGCACGAAAAAAGTCAACGCAACAAAATGCCTTTCGTCGAGGTAAACTGTGCCGCGATCCCCGGGGAACTGATAGAAAGTGAACTTTTCGGGCATGAAAAAGGTTCTTTTACCTCGGCCATCCGACAACACAAAGGGAAATTTGAGCAGGCCGACGGCGGAACGCTTTTCCTTGACGAAATCGGAGACATGTCCCTGGCGGCACAGGCTAAGGTGTTGCGTGTCCTGCAGGAAAACAGGATCACGCGTGTGGGTTCGGACAAGGACATCAGTGTCAGCGTAAGAGTCATTGCAGCAACCAATAAGGACCTCGTAGCCGAGATCAGCAAAGGCAATTTCCGTGAGGATCTGTACCACCGCCTGAGTGTGATCATTATTCACGTACCGCCGCTGGCTGAGCGCAGGGAAGACATTCCCCTGCTGGCCGATTATTTCATAGAACAGATTTGTTCCGAATACGGGATGGTCAGGAGAACCATCACCCCCGAAGCCATAGAAGAACTGCAAAAGCTCGGCTGGACGGGAAATGTTCGTGAACTGAGGAACGTGATTGAAAGACTGATCATCCTGTCTTCCGACAAGATCAGTGAAGAAGACGTGAGGGCTTACGCCGATCCTCTTTTTAAATGACGGGCTTCTTGGGGATCCTTACGTTGAAGCTGGCTCCTCCCCATTCAGAAGAAGTATAGAATATCTCTCCCCTGTATTGTTCCACGATGCCCCTGCATATGGCCAGGCCCAGTCCCGTTCCTCCGCTCTTGGTGGTGAAATTGGGCTTGAACAGTTTGTGCCTGTTTTCAGGGGATACTCCCTGTCCGTTGTCTGACACACTTATCAGGTATGTCTCACCTTCATCCTTCAGCTGTATGCTTATCACTCCGATAGACTGCTCTTCGACCGATTGTACCGCGTTCGACAGCAGGTTCACCAATACGCTGACCCATTGTGTACGTCTTACATTCACACGGGCGTCCCGTACAGCTGATTCAAAATGGATTTTGATATGTTCAAAAGTGGAAAACAGCACGATCTGTTCTTTTATAAGGGTATTCAGCTCCACTTCAACGGGTTCTTCGGTGTTGAAACGTGAAAAACTGGAAAACTCCGAAGCTGCGTTGGACAGGATATCAATCTGTTCCAGAAGGGATGTCACGATCTTGTCAAAATGGTCAAGCCATTTGGATGAACCTTCCTGTTTGAGCCGTATAAGGTGCTGGATGCTCAGGCGCATGGGGGTAAGGGGATTCTTGATCTCGTGGGCAATCTGACGGGCCATCTCCCTCCAGGCCTGTTCCCTTTCGCTTTGAGCCAGACGCTTGGTGCTTTCATTCAGGTCATCCGCCATTTTGTTGTAGGCATTCACCAGAATTCCCAGCTCATCGTCGGATGTGTAATGGATATGCTCCGGTTTGCGGGTAACATCCAGCCGGCTGATCTTCTCTTCCAGTTCTGCCAGGGGCCGCGTGATTTGATTTGAAAAGGCGAAACTTACAAAAACCGCACCCAGCAGTAACAGCAGGTACAGGTTGACGATAGCGGCCACTATGGCTGAAGTGTCCCTGGTGACGTCCGTTTGCCCGGAAAGGTAGGGAATATTAATATAGGCCACCAGATCCCCGTTTGTGTTGTACAGGGGGGCGTACATAGAAAAATATACCAGGGAGCCTATCTGCTCCTTTTGTATGAACTGCGGCCGTTCGTTCTGGTGCATTTCCCTGAAGGCCTCTCCGTTCATACGCGCACTCAGCAGGTGTCGTTCAAATATCTGTGGCTGGGATGAACGCAGCAGCCTGCCGTGGGGATCATACAGGTTCACATGGATCTGGATGTTGGAGGAAAGCCTGTTGATGGTGTTCATCAGCTCAATGACGTTGTCCATGGGATCGTCGGACCGGTCAGCGAAACGAATGTATTCCTCCAGGGAAGACCTGGCGGCTTCCATCTGGTCGTGCATCTGCCGGCTGTTGGTCTCTTCATACAGTTTCAACCCAAACCCTATGCTGCCTAAGGCCATCAGGACCAGGGCCACAACCAG
>LFSY01000018.1 GCA_001512865.1 Rikenellaceae bacterium DTU002
TGTTTATCTGACATTTATAAAAATACGACCTTCCAAATGGCTCACGAGGTTCCACCTCCCACCCCAAAAAAAAGCACCTGTGCTATGCACAAGTGCTTTTACTGTCCGTGGGCCCAGCTGGGCTTGAACCAGCGACCCCCTGATTATGAGTCAGGTGCTACTAACCGACTGAGCTATGGGCCCCCTTTTCGCGTACAAATATACACGAAAGGTATGTTAATTTAAAATCCCGATCAAAGAACGTAACCGCTAAAACGCGTCAGACTTTGATTTCAACCTCAACACCGCTGGGCAGTTCCAGCTTCATCAGGGCATCCACCGTCTTGGGAGTGGAGCTGTAAATATCCAACAGGCGGCGGAAAGAGTTCAATTCAAACTGTTCCCTTGCTTTCTTGTTGACGAAAGTGGCGCGGTTGACCGTAAAGATCTTCTTGTTGGTCGGCAGGGGAATAGGTCCGCTGACCACAGCACCGGTTGCCTTGACGGTTTTAACGATCTTGTCGGCAGATTTATCTACCAGCATGTGATCGTACGATTTTAATTTGATTCTGATTTTTTGGCTCATTGTATTAATGTATTAACCAAGTATACTAAAATTCAACATTGGATGCGTGAAATCCTTTGGACCATCCGGTTTTCTCTATCACTTCCCTGGCCAGGGTGGCGGGCAGCTCTTCATAATCGAAAAATTCCATGCTGCTTGTGGCACGTCCGGATGAAAGCGTGCGAAGTGTGGTGATGTATCCAAACTGTTCGGCCAGGGGCACTTTGGCCTTGATGATCCGGGCATTGCCCTTGGAATCCATATCGGTAACCTGTCCGCGGCGTTTGTTCATATCGCCAATGATATCACCCATATATTCCTCGGGAGTAACCACTTCCAGGGCCATGATGGGTTCCAGCAACACAGGCTGCGCCTTGGGAGCAGCCTTGCGGAATGCCTGCCGGGCACAGATCTCGAACGACAGGGTATCTGAATCCACCGCGTGGTAGGATCCATCTTTCAGGGTCACTTTCATGCCTGTCACAGGATAGCCGGCCAAAACGCCGTTTTCCATAGCTGCCTTGAATCCTTTTTCCACTGCCGGAATATATTCCCTGGGGATATTGCCTCCTTTCACCTGGTCAATAAATTGCAGGCCGGTCACTCCGGGATCTGCAGGTTCCAGGGTAAAGACAATATCGGCAAATTTCCCGCGACCCCCGGTTTGCTTTTTGAAGACTTCCCGGTGGGAAACGGTTCCCAGAATGGTTTCCCGGTAATTGACCTGGGGAGCCCCCTGGTTGATCTCTACGCTGAATTCGCGTTTCAGGCGGTCCACGATAATCTCGAGGTGCAATTCACCCATCCCGCTGATGATCGTCTGACCGGTTTCCGTGTCAGTGCGGACGGTAAAAGTAGGATCCTCCTCGGCAAGCTTGGAAAGGGCCACGCCCAGTTTGTCCAGGTCTTTCTGTGTTTTGGGTTCCACGGCCAGTCCAATGACAGGGTCGGGGAAAGTAATGGATTCCAAAACAATGGGATGCTTGTCAATGCAAATGGTGTCTCCGGTCCGCAGGTCCTTAAACCCGATGCCGCTTCCAATGTCACCTGCTTCCAGGTATTCGATGGGATTCTGCTTGTTGGAGTGCATCTGGTACAGGCGGTTGATGCGTTCACGTTTTCCGGTGCGGACATTCAAAACGGTTTTGCCCGTTTCAATTTTGCCCGAGTAGGCCCTGATGTAGGCCAGGCGGCCTACAAAGGGATCTGTAGCGATCTTGAAAACAAGGCCGCAGAACGGTTCGTCGGCCGAAGGAGCCCGTTTTTCCTGTTTATCTGTATAGGGATTCACCCCCACTACGTCTTCAATGTCCATGGGAGACGGCAGGTAATTGCAGATGGCATCCAGTAAAAGCTGAATTCCTTTGTTTTTAAGGGAAGATCCGCAGGTTACCGGGACCACTTTCATGGCAAGGGTGGCTTTACGCAGGGCGCTTTTCACTTCTTCCTCCCCAATGGAAGCGGGGTCATCAAAGAATTTTTCCATCAGTGAATCGTCAAATTCGGCTGCGGCTTCTATGAGTTTTCCTCTCCAATGGTCCACTTCTTCCTTCATGGATGCAGGAACTTCCGTTTCCTTAAAGTTGATAAGCTCCTTGCTTTCGGCGTCATAGATCATGGCTTTGCAGGTTAGCAGATCCACGATCCCCTTAAACGTTTCTTCCGATCCTATGGGAAGGCTTATGGGAATGGCGTTGGCGCCCAGCTTGTGATGTATCTCGTCCACTACGGCAAGGAAATCGGCTCCCACCCGGTCCATTTTGTTGACAAAAGCCAACCGGGGGATCCGGTACTTGTCGGCCTGACGCCAGACAGTCTCGGACTGGGGCTGCACACGGCCTACGGCGCAGAACGTGGCCACGGCGCCGTCAAGCACACGCAGGGAACGTTCCACTTCCACGGTAAAATCCACGTGACCCGGGGTGTCTATGATATTGATCTGGTACCGGTTCTTGCAACAATTCCAGAACGCGGTGGTAGCAGCCGAGGTAATGGTGATACCCCGTTCCTGCTCCTGGACCATCCAATCCATAGTAGCAGCCCCCTCGTGAACCTCCCCGATCTTATGGGTCTTACCCGTATAATAGAGAATGCGTTCAGACGTAGTGGTCTTACCGGCATCAATATGGGCCATGATGCCAATGTTCCTTGTATATTTTAAATCTCTCGACATTTTCAGGTACTCAAAGATACCCCGCGACTAGAAACGGAAATGGGCAAATGCCTTGTTGGCTTCGGCCATTTTGTGCATATCTTCTTTACGCTTGAACGCGGCACCTTCGCTGTTGTAGGCAGCAACGATCTCGGCGGCCAGTTTTTCGGCCATGGAATGTGCGGAGCGTTTCCGGGCGTAATTGATCATGTTTTTCATGCTTAATGAAATTTTCCGCTCAGGACGCACCTCGGTAGGCACCTGGAAGTTGGCTCCTCCCACGCGGCGGCTTTTAACTTCCACCTGAGGAGTGACGTTTTCCAACGCTTTCTTCCAAATGTCCAAAGGAGCCTTCTCAGAATCTTTCATTTTCTCACCTACGATATCCAGGGCATCGTAAAAAATGCCGTAGGCAATACTCTTCTTCCCCTGAAGCATCAAATTGTTCACAAAACGTGTTACGAGTACGTCGTTGAACTTGGGATCAGGAAGTAGAATCCTCTTTTTAGGCTGGGCTTTTCTCATTTGTTTAAATAAATTAAAAAGTTACTTTTTCGCTTTGGGGCGTTTGGCTCCATAGAGCGAACGGGATTGTGTCCTGCCTTCTACGCCCGAGGTTTCCAAAGCACCTCTGAGAACGTGGTAACGGACACCGGGCAGGTCTTTCACACGACCTCCGCGTACCAATACGATGGAGTGCTCCTGAAGGTTGTGGCCTTCACCGGGAATGTACGCATTGACCTCTTTCTGGTTGGTCAGGCGTACCCGGGCAACTTTACGCATAGCGGAGTTCGGTTTTTTAGGGGTGGTGGTATACACACGTACACAAACCCCGCGTCTTTGAGGACAAGCGTCCAATGCACGCGATTTGCTTTTTTCTACCACACGTTCCCTTCCTTTACGGACTAATTGTTGAATTGTTGGCATAATGTGTTGTTAATCTTTGCTTTATGTGTTTTTCATGTGCGCAAAACGGGTTGCAAAGATAGGATTAATTTTCTTATTTACAAACAAGTTGCTGACAATTTTCCCTGATTACCAAACGAAAAGCGTAGGTATGAGCAAAAGCGCTCCGGCCACGATCAGCCCCAGGATGAAACGCCAGGCCCAGCGGACCCACCGTGTATAGGGAACACGGGCGATCCCCAGCACTGCCAGCAGTACCCCGGAAATGGGAGTGATCATGTTGGTAAAGCCGTCCCCGAACTGGAACGCCAGCACCGTTGCCTGCCGGGAGACCCCCACCAGATCGCTGAACGGTGCCATGATGGGCATGGTCATGGCTGCTTTTGCCGAGGCAGACGGTATGAGCGTATTGATGACCGTCTGGATCACATACATCAACTGCAGCGAACCCAGCCTGCCCGTAGCATCCATGCCCCCGGCCATGGCAAAGAGGATCCGGTCCATGATCCTGCCTTGTTCCAGTATCTCGACAATCCCCGCTGCNNCCCACAATAAGGGCCGCGCCGAGTATGTCTTTTGCCCCTTCGATCAGTTTCCCCGCAATGGTGTTGGCCGGGTATCCGGCCGCCATACCGCTGAAAATGCCCAGGGCCAGGAACAGGCCGGCGATTTCACTGATATACCAGCCGTATCCCAAAACGCCTACAACCAGAAAGATTACGGTAAATCCCACAAACAACAGGATCAGGCGTGATCCGGAAACGGCCTTTTTCCGGGATACCAGGATCCGGATGCCCCATACGGCAAAAACCACAGTCAACAGGGGGATCAGCCCCGGCACAAACAGTTCACGGGATCCCATGGCAATGGACGTTCCCGGGTAAAACACGGAAAAACCGGCCAGGGCTCCAAGAACCAGCAAAAAAGCCGCCCAGGCGCCC
>LFSY01000051.1 GCA_001512865.1 Rikenellaceae bacterium DTU002
ATCGAACTCCATCTATGGTGATGGTTTTGGCCGCAGGGGTTCATTCGATCGGCTGTCTCTAGTGGCAAGTTGTAAGATGAGTTGCCCAGAAAAGAGGTGACCCATTACGAGGTCAAACCAGTTATGCTTAATGTTGAAGACAAAAGCGACTGGAGAGAATCGTAATGGATCAAGGGAAGCATACCACAAACAAGGGAAAATGGAACCAGCTAAGCGAAAAGGAACGCTACAAAATCGAGGCGCTGTATGATCAAGGGTTGAATCCTGCGCAAATCGCCAAGGCACTGACGCCAAAGCGTGACAGAAGGACAATCGAGCGGGAGATACGGCTGGGGCTTGTAGAGCAGAAGCGAATGAATCCCAGCAACAGTAAATATGCGCCCATGTACATCACTGAATTGGTGTACAAGGCAGACACGGCGCAGATGCGTCGGGAGGAGCGGGCGGCAAACAAAGGGCGTGGGCTGAAGATCGGACACGACCAGAATCTGGCAGACCATATTGAGAGGAAAATCAAATGCGAGAAGTGGTCTCCGGACGCGATCATCGGCAGGCTGAAAGCAGAGGGCTGGAAACATAGCGTGACCATCTGTACGAAGACGGTGTACAACTACATCGACAGGGGGATATTCCGGGAAGTCACGAATAAGGACCTATGGGTGAAGAAATGCAGCGGCAAGAAGCGGGATTACAAGAAAATACGAACGGTTGCGCTGAACAACAAGAACGGGAGGAGCATAACAGAACGCCCTCAAGAGGCCGATGACAGGAGTGAACAGGGGCATTGGGAGATCGACCTGGTAGTTGGCAGGCAGGGCACGAAAGCGGCCATCCTGACGCTTGTGGAGCGAAAGACGAGGAAGTCTCTGTATGTCCTGGTGAAGAACAAGACACAAAAAGAAGTGGTAGCGGCGATAAAACGTGCACGGCGGCGAGTCGGGGGCGATTTCTCCGAGGTGTTCAAAACAATCACAGCTGACAA
>LFSY01000119.1:0-9884 GCA_001512865.1 Rikenellaceae bacterium DTU002
CTGATGAAGCCATGATTATGATTGAAACCTATGAATTCTATATAGAACAATATCAGTGGCTCATCCAGCAGGCTATGTGGGCTCACAACGGTGGCAACTACGCATGGGAAGGATTGCTCGAAAACCTGTCACAGGCACAGCACCAACTGATGGCAAAAGAGAACCAGCTCCGCAGAATTGAAGAAGCCATGTCGCTCCTTGAACAGGGTCTGCCCATGCCAAGCTTCATGGGTCTGATAGAGAATGAAGCCGCTGCTTACCAGGCCGAGATCGACGCCATCCTGGTAGAGATCGAGAACCTGCAACAGAAACTTGTTGTTCTGGAAGGCATCAGAGCCAAACTTCTTGCTGACTATCTTTAACAATACGGATAAGAATTGCGTATAATGATAAAAAAACTTAGCATATTTCTGATAGCTGTTCTAACGGTTGCGTCCCTTGGGGCGCAACCGGCGGAACGCTCCGGAAGTGCTGTATATGCTCCACGCGCGGGACAGTTTCAGGTCTCTGCGGTTTTAGGTGGCGGATTATACTTTGACTATCTGGATAATCTTACCCCTTTGCTGCCCAGCTACATGCCGGGAGCAGAAGTGGGGATAGATCCAATGGACAAAGGTCCTGGTTATTACTTGCAGATGGGCAGTCTGAATAACAATTCGATTGCCAACATAGCAGGGATCCAGGGAAAGTATTTCGTGACCAACCGCTTTGCACTGAACGCCATGTTTGCCATGCAAATAGACGTGACCCCGCAACGTGATTATACTGAAGGCATCAATCTGGAGAGCAGTGGTTTATTGGACCTGGGAGGCATTCAGTGGGTTGAAGGCAGACTGACCGACAAATACCTGGTAAATGTCGGTGCGGACTACTATTTCAACAACTGCAACGGCCGGCTGTTCCCTTACATTGGTGTATTGGGCGGTTTCCAGCATGCAAGAGTACAGGCATACCTGCCCTACACGGGCCTGGAAGTGCCTACAGAAACTGGGACGGATCCCATAGAACTCTATGCATTGGACAATCGTGCAGGAGAAGCATATGCAATATCCGGGGCGATCACGGCCGGTGTGGAATACAATTTCCTGCCGGGCATGAACATTGCTCTTGAGGTGCGCCCTTTCAATTATTACTATTCAGCAATCCGTATGTATGCAGACGGCCAGGAATACAATGCATATGAAATGCAGTTTAAATTCTTTGCTTTCCCGCAACTCAAGATAGGATTCCGTTTTTAGTAATCGTTGAATGAACTGACAAAACCGCTCCTTTCCGGGGCGGTTTTTTATTATCTTTGTGCCTTAAACAACTATTGGATCATGAAAAAAATCGTATTGTTTGTAATTGTTTTTGCAGGACTGGTTTCTTGCAACACCGCCACTGACGTACCCCGGCTGGACCTGGAAATTCCCAAAACGCTGAAAGAAAACGAGGAATTGGTGAATTTTGTCCGGCAGGCAAAGGACGACGCCAACACCCTTGCCCGTGAATGTGTGAAAATGCACGAAAAAGCCCGGGAGTATCTGGACGTGGATTTTGACAAGCTCTCTCCCGGGGAACAGGAAGACCTGGTGAAGCTGGACCTGGAATACGTTGAAATGTGGTATAATTTCAATATCAAACACACCTCCCAGACCGTACGCCTGATGGAACTCCTGAAAGACACCTCCATTCCTGCCGTGCAAATGGCAGATATGGGCAAGGCCATCGCAGCCGTCAACCTGTTTGTACAGGATTTGAAAGACACTTACGGGGAAGATCTGAAACTGGATCCTTATCCGGTGGAACCGTGATCCTTGTTTCTGATAAGATTATTGTCAGCGAGGGGGTCCTGACCGGGCACTTCTGCTGTGACACGCCTGTATGCCGCGGATATTGCTGCGTGGAAGGCGACAGCGGGGCGCCTCTTACCGATCGTGAATGCCGCTTGCTGGAACAGGAATGGACACGGTATGCCGCCTGTATGCAGCCGCAGGGAGTAAAGGCCGTGGAAAAGCAAGGTCCCTGGATCAGGGATATCGAGGAGGATGCCGTCACCCCGCTCATAGATGGAAAGGAATGTGCCTATGCGTTTTTCAGTGACGGTCAATGTAGGTGTGCCATTGAAAAAGCATGGGACGAAGGGATTTCCTCGTTTCGCAAACCCATATCCTGCTGGCTGTATCCCATACGGGTGCAGAAACTTTCTCAGGATACCACGGGCCTGAATTACCACCAGTGGCATTTGTGCCAGCCGGCCCGTGCACTCGGTGAAAATAAGAAGATCAGGGTTTTTGAATTTCTGAAAGAACCCCTGGTCCATTGTTTTGGAGAAGATGTTTACCGCGCCATCAAAGAGGCAGCAGACAATCCCTGATGATATCGTCCGAGACGAACAGCCGTCCGGCAGGGATACGGATCTGCTTATCCGACCTTTTTAGAAGGCCCCGCTCAACAAGCGGGGCCGTTTGTTTCAGAAACCCTTCAACGGCATCAGGTCCTTCCCGTTGTTCCATATCCTGCAGGGACAATCCTTCAAGCGTTCGCAATCCAAGCATGACCCACTCGTTGTGGACATCCCGCGGGGTGAGCCGGTCGCCGGTACGCACAGGCAGTCCTTTACGGATCCCTTCCGTGTAACGGTCCAGGTGGGCGACGTTGGCATACCGGTCGCGTCCGTTGAACGAATGGGCGGCGGGTCCCAGTCCTGCATAGGGGATGCGCAGCCAGTAGCCGCTGTTGTGTAGGGATTCTTTGCCGGGAAGACAGAAACTGGATACTTCGTATTGCAGATAGCCTGCTTTGTGAAGGAATTCCTGCAGCAGGGCATATTGTTCCGCACAGGTTTCCTGGGGTGGCAAAACGATTCTTTTCCCCCAGGCAGATGACGGTTCCAGGCTCAGCTGGTAAGCCGAGATATGTTCCGGCGCCAGGGCAACGGCCTGCTGCAGGGTTTCCTGCCATTGTGCCATGTCGAGCCCGGGGAAACCGAACATCAGATCCAGGCTGATGTTGTCAAAACCGGCCTTTCTTGCCTCGTGGAACGCACCGGTGGCCTGCCGGGCGGTGTGACGGCGTTTCATTGCCGTCAAAGCCTCGTCGTGGAAGGATTGCACCCCTATGCTGAGCCGGTTCACGCCCAGTTCTTTTAATGCCCGGCAGTAGTCAGGCGTCAGATCTCCGGGATTTGTCTCGACGGTGATCTCGGCAGGTTCCATCCCCGATCTTTTCAGATCAGTACACAACAGGTCAAGCAAGTCACCCAGGGTTTCTGTGGCACAGACGCTGGGAGTCCCTCCTCCCAGGTAAACAGTATGGCGCAGCGGGAACTGTCCGCTGCGCCATATTTCCATCCAGGAGTCGCGCTCCCGTATCCATTCCTGCCTGATGCAATCCAGTACTTCCGGGATCTTCCGGAGTTGTGTGCTGGAGTAAAAGCTGCAATAGGAGCAAAAGCTCCTGCAAAAGGGAATGTGAACGTATATCAACGCAAAAGTATGTCGGCCACCCCAATGCTGCCGTCAGAGGTATAGATCTCGGCGGTATATACGCCCCGGCTGAAGGATACCCCTCCAAAGAAGATACAGAATTCCACTTCGGCACCCTGGTAATCTATTTCCCTGACAGCCGAATACACCAACTGTTCGCCTGCGGCATTGAAGACTCCCTGGTCGGGATTGGTCAGCAAAATACCGTCCGGACCTTTCACGCGCAGGTATATGTTCCTCGGGCCTTTGGGTGCGATGGCGTTCTCTATCAGATTGCCGCAAAGTTTCAATTTGGAAATGCGGCTGGAGCGGTCCGAATCCTTTCCGCTTTCAGTGATGCCGGTCATCACAAAACTACGGCCTTTGATCTGTGCGCCAATCTCTACCTGGCGGGCATACTCCTCGGTAGTGGTACGGAGTTCCTGGTACTGCTGGGTGGCCCGTGAAGCTTCCTCCCTGGCCTCGGACGCATCCTGACGCAAAGCCAGGTTGAGGGTGTTCAGCGAGTCGATCTGGTGGATGTAGCTTCTCATGATGCTGCGCAGTGTCCCGAGTTCCTTTTCGTATTCACGGATCCGGGTACGGTTGGTCGCCTCGGTCTTGTTGATACGCTCAATAAGCAGATCAATCTTCTCCCGTTCCTCAGTCAGGCGAAGGTTCAGGGTGTCGTTGGTTGAACTTAGGGCATCGTATTCCGAACGTAACTGGATTGTCTGCTGAGTCAGTTCCTCTTTTTCAAGATTCAGGTCCTTGATCATGCCGCTGCGATCTATCCAGACCCAGATCAGGGCCCCTACCAGAAGCGCTGCCACAGAGGCCAGAACAATGATAATGGTTTTCAAATTCTTTTCCATAACCGAAAATTTTATATAGTACAAAAGTAATAAAAAAAAGACCTACATTTGTTTACAACAAGAAAACAATATTTATGAAAGGATTCAATATACTTGCATACCTGCGTCGCGTTGTCAAATACGTTGTTTTTTATACGATTCTGATAGTCGCCATGCTGGCCGTTGTTTATTTTACCAGTGACAACCCCAACATTACTTTCTGGGAACTCATACAGCCCGGGCAACAAAAGAACCTGATCCTGCTGATCGTTGCCTTTTCGCTTTTGTACCCGTTTCTGGGCTTTTCAAAAAAAGAGATATTCACCAACCGCCCCATGACGGAAGACAAGGACACGGTCATACGCATTGCCGCAGAATCCGGATTCATACAGGAATCTGACCAGAACGGGAAAATGGTGTTCCGGGCCAAACGTATTGCCATGCGTATCTTCAGGGTGTTCGAAGACCGGATCACGATCGATTATACAGGAAACCCGGTGGTGATAGAAGGTATGCGCAGGGATATCCAACGTATAGCCCGTCATATGGAACACTTCTTCCAGCGTTCCCGGGAGGAATAATCCCGAGATCAGAAAAACATACACCAGATCACGATCAGTGTAAATCCTGCAAAAAGCAGGGTGGAATAGATAAAGGACACTTTTCTTATCAGGGGAAAGATCCTCCGGTTATTCAGGCCAAGGGTCTGAAAAGCTGACCAGAACCCGTGGTTGATATGGAACCACAGGGCGGAGAACCAGATCACATAACAGATAGCGACCCAGGGGGTCCCCAGGTATCCGGTGACCAGGGTGTAGCCGTTCTCAGGTGTGCCCCCGGTGATTTGCTGCCATTGCATTTTCATCCAGAAGTGAGACAGATGCAGGACAAGGAATCCCAAAACGATCACACCCAGGACCAGCATATTGCGGGAGGCCCAGTGGTCAAAGCCCAGTCCTTTTGATCTGGCAGGGGCCGCGTAACCAGCCGGGCCGCGTGCTTTCCTGTTGCGCAGAGCCAGGATAAAGGAATAACCAATGTGTACGGCAAAGCCAAGGGCCAGTACGGGGACCATGATCTGAATGAAAGGATGGGTTCCCATGAATTCCGTAACGGCGTCGTATGCTTCCGGCCCCAGGAGGATGGTCAGGTTGGCCGTAACGTGAAGCGTCAGGAACAGGATCAGGAAGAGCCCTGTCACGCTCATGATCGCTTTTTTACCGATAGATGAAGACAGCATGGTTGCAGGTGTGTAGGGCAAAGATACACGGATTTTTATATATCTTTGTATGATATCAAAGAGAAAATTTATGAAGTATGCTTCTATATTGCTCAAGTTGAGCGGCGAAAGTCTGGGAGGCAGGCAGGGCCTGGGGCTGGACCCGGCGGTGCTTGAAAGCTATGCCCGTGAGATCAGGCCTTTGGCTGATGCCGGTATCCGGCTTGCAATCGTAGTGGGTGGAGGCAACATTTTCCGCGGACTGCAGGGTGCCGGAGGCGGAACCGATCGCGTACACGGGGACCGGATGGGCATGTTGGCCACGACCATCAACAGCATTGCCCTGGCCGACGCGTTGCGTGCACAGGGGATGAAGGCCCGGGTATATACGGCAACCCCCATGCCGGCGGTCGCACATTACTATAACCGTGATGAAGTCCTGTGTGAAATGGGACAGGGAACCATTGTCCTGTTGTCGGGAGGGACCGGGAATCCTTTCTTCACCACCGATTCGGCAGCTGCCTTGCGTGCCGTGGAACTGGGTGTGGATGCCGTCCTTAAGGGGACGAGGGTTGACGGAGTCTATACTGCCGATCCGGAAAAGGACCCTGACGCGGTTCTTTTTGGATCCCTTACCTTTGACCAGGTTATGCAAAAGGATCTCAGGATCATGGACATGACCGCCTTTACATTGTGTCGTGAAAACAAGATGCCCGTGGTGGTGTTCAACATGAATGTGCCCGGGAACCTGCTTCGCGTCATTCATGGAGAGAAAACAGGAACAATTGTAAAATAAGATACGTTATGGAAATAAGCGATGCCAAACAAGTATTGGAGCAGGCTAAGGAAAAAATGCACAAAGCCGTGGAGTACCTGGACAATGAATTGGGAACCTATCGTGTCGGGAAAGCCAATCCCTCCGTTTTTGCGGGGGTTAGCGTGGAGTATTACGGAACGCCCACACCCCTGGCACAGGTAGCCAGCATCTCTGTCCCTGATGCACGGACCATGATCATTCAGCCCTGGGAAAAAAACCTCATCCCGGCCATCGAGAAGGCCATTATGGCGGCCAATCTGGGATTTACACCGCAGAATAACGGCGAGATCATACGCATCATGGTGCCGCCGCTTACCGAGGAGCGCCGCAGGGATCTTGTGAAAAAATCCAAGGCTGAAGGGGAAAATGCCCGAATTAGCATCCGTAACGCGCGCCGGGACGGGGTGGATCTTCTGAAAAAATACCAGAAAGAAGGATTGTCCGAGGATGTCGTTAAAGATACCGAAGGGTTGATCCAGAAAGAAGTGGACACCTTTTCCAAAAAGGTGGAAGAGATTCTGGCCGCGAAGGAAAAAGAGATCATGACGGTCTGACCAGGCTCACATTTGGCGCGGCCGTCTGCCTCTTTTATTGACGGATAGCCTGTATGCCCGGCAGGATCTTGCCTTCCAGGTATTCCAGCATGGCGCCGCCGCCGGTCGATACGTAACTGACTTTTCCGGCAAATCCCATTTGTGTAACGGCCGCTACCGAGTCGCCCCCTCCTACCAGCGAGAAGGACCCTTTGGCCGTAGCCTCGGCCACAAATTCCACCAGGCGCAATGTCCCGTTGGCAAAGGCAGGCATTTCAAAAACGCCGGCAGGACCGTTCCAGAGGATGGTTTTGGAATCCATGATCACCTGCTTCCAGGTTTCGAGTGCCTGGGGGCCGGCATCCATTCCCCTCCAGCCGTCGGGTATCTGGTCAACGGGACAGATCTTTGTATTGGCTCCGTTGTCAAAGGCATCGGCAGCCACCACATCTTCCGAAATATAGATGCGGACGCCTTTTTCTTCCGCCTTTTTCATGATCTCCAGTGCCAGGGGCATCTGGTCGTCTTCGCACAGGGAATCGCCAATGTTGCCGCCGCGGGCCTTGATGAAGGTAAAGCTCATGCCGCCCCCGATGATCATGTTGTCCACTCTGTCCAGCAGGTGTTCGATAATGGCGATCTTGCCCGATACCTTGGCGCCGCCCAGGATGGCGGTCGTGGGATGTTCCGGAAATTCCAGCACTTTGTCTATGGCTTTGATCTCGCCTTCCATCAGGAAACCGAACATTTTATCGTTGGGGAAATAGGATGCTATAAGCGTTGTGGAGGCGTGTGCCCTGTGGGCTGTTCCAAAAGCGTCATTGATGTAGCAATCTGCGTAAGAAGCCAGGGTGGCGGTGAATTTCTTCTGACTTTCCTTCACGGCTGCCTTGGCGGCTTTCTTTTCCTCCTCGGGTGCATCTTCGGCCAATCCGCGGGGCTTGCCCTCCTCCTCGGCATAGAAACGGAGGTTTTCCAGCAACAGGACTTCCCCCGGTTTCAGGGCAGCTGCCATGTCGGCGGCCTCTTTACCCATACAGTCAGGCGCAAAAAGCAAGGAAGTGCCCAGTTGTTTTTCCACCTCGGGAATGATATGCCTGAGGGAGAATTTGTCCTCGGCTTTTTTGGGACGTCCCAGGTGGGACATGATGATGAGTGATCCGCCCCTTTCCAATACTTTTTTCAGGGTGGGAACAGCTGCCCGTATGCGGGTGTTGTCTGTCACCTGAAAGTCGGCGTTCAGGGGTACGTTGAAATCTACACGCACAATGGCGCGTTTTCCTATAAAGTTGTAGGTGCTGATGTTTTGCATTTCTTCCGGTATTTGAGTGGTGCAAAGATACATTTTTTATATATCTTTACCTTATGCAACTTTTATGCCCTGTGTCCTGGCCGGATTACCAGTTGTTGGATTGCGGGAACGGAGAGAAACTGGAACAGTTCGGACCGTATATGCTTATACGTCCCGAACCGAAAGCGTTATGGGCAAAGACCGAAGCAGGAGAACAGTGGACGGAAAGGGCGCATATCCGCTTCCTGCAGGGTGCCGGGTTCGGCAGGGCGGGGAAAGAAGACAGCGGGACCTGGGAAAAACTGAAAAAAGTCCCGGACCAGTGGGTGATCCAATACAAGAAGCTTTTCCGGCTGCGTCTTGGTCTGACCGCCTTCAAGCATGTGGGGGTTTTCCCCGAACAGGCTCCCAACTGGGATTATATATACCACAGTGTCAAAAAGATCAGGGAAAAAGAACCCGGAAACGTGCCCCGGGTGCTGAACCTGTTTGCCTATACGGGGGCGGCTTCCCTGGCTGCCCGTGCGGCAGGGGCAGAGGTTGTACACCTGGATGCCGTTCGCCAGGTGATCACATGGAGTCGTGAGAATATGGAACTGAGCGGGATGAACGGGATCCGATGGATACTGGAAGATGCCTTCAGGTTCGTCAGGAGGGAGGTGCGCAGGGGGAATACGTACCAGGGGCTGATCCTCGATCCTCCGGCTTACGGACACGGTCCGGAAGGAGAAAAATGGAAACTGGACGACTGCCTGTATTCCCTGTTGCAGGAATGTGCACATATTTTGGCGCCTGAAAATGCATTTGTGGTGCTGAATTTGTATTCCAACGGCTATTCGGCCCTGCTGGCCGACTCGCTGGCCAGGGAATGTTTTCCGGCCGGCGGGGACTATTCTTTCGGGGAATTGTACCTGAAAGATTCCTACGGCAAGAGATTGCCCCTGAGCGTATTCTCAAGAATTGAATTGTAATTTGACACATTGAACGTTATGAATCTGTTGGCTATATACTGGGATGTCGATCCCGTAATATTTTCACTGGGAAGGATCCAGATCCGGTATTACAGTTTGTTTTTTATCATTGCCTTTTCCATAGGGTATTACATTTTTAAATATTTTTTCAAAAGAGAGCAGGTACCCGTAAGGTTGCTGGATCCGCTGCTCTATACCCTGATAATTGGAACCCTGGTAGGGGCGCGTCTGGGTCATTGCCTTTTTTACCAGCCGGATTATTACCTGGCCAACCCCATCGAGATCCTGTATGTCTGGGAAGGAGGTCTTGCATCACACGGCGGTGCCGTTGCCCTGTTGCTGGCCATGTGGTGGTTTGCGCGTCATTACGGCAGAAAGCACCAGTTCAGTTTCCTCTGGATCATGGACCGGCTGGGAATCACCGTTGCCCTTGCCGGGTTTTTTATCCGGATGGGGAATCTTATGAATTCCGAGATCTATGGAAATCCGACCTCCCTTCCGTGGGGATTTGTGTTTCTGCGCAACGGAGAGATTGCCGCCAAACATCCCACCCAGTTGTACGAGGCTGTATCGTACCTGCTGCTTTTTGTGCTGCTGTTGTACCTGTACCGCAAAAGACTGCCCCGGCTCAAGGAAGGAACGCTTTTTGGCATCTTCCTGCTGGTTTTGTTTGCCTCGCGCTTCTTTATAGAATACATCAAAGAACCCCAGGTGGCCTTTGAAGAGACAATGGCCCTGAATATGGGACAGATA
>LFSY01000119.1:9942-10328 GCA_001512865.1 Rikenellaceae bacterium DTU002
CCGTTACGAAACATTATGCCCAAAGCAAAGTCCCAGGTCGTGATAAAGAACAAACGCGCGTCCTTTGAATACGAATTCATTGACACGTATACGGCCGGCATTGTCCTCTCCGGAACAGAGATCAAATCCATCCGGGCAGGCAAGGCCTCGCTGGTGGATTCGTATTGTTATTTTTCAGGGAAGGAACTGTTTGTAAAGAATATGAATATTTCCGATTACTGGCAGGGGTCTTTCAACAGGCACGAACCCCGGCGCGACCGTAAACTGTTGCTTACGCGCCACGAATTGAACAAACTGTATCGCGCCACCCGGGAAAAGGGGCTGACCATAATAGTTTCACGTCTTTTCATTGCCGGGAACGGGTATGCAAAACTCAATATCGCCCT
>LFSY01000007.1 GCA_001512865.1 Rikenellaceae bacterium DTU002
GCTGGGCATCAGGTCAGTTCGTCCCGGGCGTGATCCCAATGCCACCGACCCGTCCAGGCAGCCGAACTACGATGAGCTGATGGCCAATCCGTATTGCTTTTATCCGGATGTGCTAAAGACTTTTGATGGAAAGACAGTGAATAATGCCGGCATGTGGAACAGGATCAGACGTCCTGAGCTTGTGAAAGTCTTCGAAGAAGAAGTTTACGGGCGCATCCCGGATAACGTTCCTGGCGTTCACTGGAGGACAATAAAGGAAGAGAAAGCCCGTCTGGGAGGTGTTTCGGTAGTGATACGCCAGCTGCTGGGGGTGGTTGATAATTCGGCTTATCCGGAAATAACTGTCGAAATCCAGGCACAAATTGTCTGGCCCGATGACGGCCGGACCAACATGCCCGTTATCCTGGAATTTTCCTGGATGATGACCGATCCCCGCCATCCGTTCGGACCCGGGAAACCCTGGCAGCAAATGGTGGTGGAACGGGGCTGGGCTGCGGCTCAGATCGTTCCGACCTCTGTTCAGGCCGACGGCGGTTATGGATTGAGAGAAGGTATCATAGGGTTATGCAATAAAGGCCAATACCGCAAGCCGGCGGATTGGGGCTCTTTACGGGCCTGGGGGTGGGGTGCTTCCGAAATGATCGATTATTTCGAAACGGAAGATCTGTTTGATGCCACAAAGGTGGCTGTTGAAGGGGTTTCCAGGTACGGCAAGGCAGCACTGGTGGCCATGGCTTTTGATGAAAGGATTGCGGCGGGCTTTATATGCTCCTCGGGGAAAGGGGGAGCTGCCCCGTGGCGAAGGGATTGCGGCGAAAGCCTCGGCAATCTTGCCTCGGATGGCGAATACCACTGGATGGCCGGGAATTTTATAAAATACGGAGCCGAGCCTCTTACAGAGGATGACCTTCCTATGGACCAGCATGCACTGATCGCGTTATGTGCCCCGCGTCCCTGTTTCATTTCGGCCGGGAGCTTCGAGGCCGATAAATGGGTAGACATAGCCGGCATGTTCATTGCTGCTTCAAAAGCTTCGCCTGTGTATGAGCTTTTGGGAAAGAAGGGGTTGGGTACGGATGTGCTTCCTGTAGTGGATTTTGGATTGCTGGAGGGTGAGTTGGCTTACAGGCAGCATCACGGCGGTCATGAGGCCGGTCCCAACTGGCCGTTCTTTTTGGACTTTTTTGCGCGTTACACAGCAGCTTCGCAGTAACGTCCCAGTTCAAGGTACCGCTTGTAAGCCTTGTCGTAGGCTGCCACCAATTCCTTGCGGGGAGTGTATGTTTTGGCAAAGCCCGAGGTCATGGCATGTTGTGCCTGCTCCACCCTGGTGTAGAGTCCGGCAGCCGTGGCTGCGAACATGGCGGCACCCAGCGCGCAGGCCTGGTCCGTACGGCAAACTTCAATGGGCATATTCAGCACATCGCTGAGGGTTTGCATCACGAACGGGGACTTGAGGGCAATCCCTCCGATCCCGATCACCTTGTCGATCCGGACGCCCTGACTCCTGAAACGTTCTACAATGGCCCTGGAACCGAAGGCAGTAGCCTCCACCAGTGCCTTAAAAATGTGTGGAGCCGAGGTGCCTAAAGTGATGCCGGCAATGGCGCCTTTGAGCATCTGGTTGGCATCGGGTGTCCGGCGGCCGTTCATCCAGTCGGTCGCTGTCAGCGTACTTTCTTCCACGGGGATTGTCTCAGCCCCGGCTGTAAGCGCCGGGATGATCTTTTCAGAGAGCTCATCGGCCAGGTCCGCATCCGGCAGCAGCTGTCTGAGCGGGAACTCGAGAACCCTTCTGAACCAGGCGTAAATGTCGCCGAAACCCGATTGTCCGGCTTCAAGGCCAATCATTCCGGGAATAACCGAACCATCTACCTGTCCGCAGATACCGCGGATAAGGGAAGACCCGATCTCCTCGTAGGGAGCGACCATGATGTCACACGTGGAGGTGCCTATGACCCTTACAAACGTGTGCGGGGTAATACCTGCTCCCACGGCACCCATATGGCAGTCGAAGGCGCCTCCCGCTACCACCACGTTGGTGGTAAGACCCAGGCGGCCGGCCCATTCGGGAGACAGGGTTCCAACGGATTTATCGGCCGTAAAGGTGTCTTCAAAAAGCCTGCTCCTGAACCCTGTCAGCAGGGGATCCAGCGTTATAAGGAAATCTTCTTCGGGCAATCCTCCCCAGCCGGCATGCCACATGGCTTTGTGCCCCTGCGCGCAGCGGCTTCTGACGATGTCGGACGATTTTTTTACCCCGGTGAGCAAGGCCGGCATCCATTCGCAATGTTCTACAATGGAATAGGCCTTTTCTCTTACTGTCTTGTCTTCCCGGAGAATATGCAGCGCCTTGGCCCAAAACCACTCGGAAGAATAAATGCCTCCTTCGTAGGCCGTGTAGTTGATCTTCCACTTGCTGCACAGTTTGTTGATCTCATCCGCCTCGGCGATGGCCGTGTGGTCTTTCCAAAGCACGAACATGGCGTTGGGATTTTCCGAGAATTCAGGCAGGAGGGCCAGCGGCGTGCCCGTTTCATCGGTAAAAACAGGTGTGCTGCCCGTAGTATCAAAGGCTATCCCGACCACATTGGCGGCCGTGCCGTCAGGAGCCAGGGAAAGGGCTTCTTTTACCGAGTTCTCAAGCACTTCAATATAATCCAGGGGATGTTGACGGTACCTGTTGGCGGAGGGCAGGCAATATTTGCCTTCCATCCATCGCGGATAGTATTTCACGGAAGTAGCCACTGTTTCACCCGTGCGGGCATTCACGACTACAGCACGGGCGGAATCGGTCCCGTAATCAAGTCCTATTACAAATTGATCCATATTATGAAAGCGCTTTGTTCAACATGTAATAGATCTCGTTCAGCTGCAGTTCTTTCTTAAATGAATTGACGGTGGTGTTTTCGTCAATTACAACCAGTTCTATGCCTGCCATTTCAGCGTAATCCTGCATATATTCCACGGTCAGGTCATAGGAAAATGCCGTGTGGTGGGTACCTCCGGCAAGGATCCAGCAGCTGGTTCCCACTTCAAAATCGGGACGGGGTATCCAAAGAGAGGA
>LFSY01000141.1:0-7157 GCA_001512865.1 Rikenellaceae bacterium DTU002
GCCAATACGCTGCATACGCTTCCCACACGGGAACGGTTGCAGGCATATGATATGCCTTGTTGCAGCTCCATCAGCCTTCCGTATCTTTCCCTTTTGACTTTTGAGGGAACTGTATCTTTCAGATGCAATGCCCCGTAAGTTCCTTCTTCGCTGGAATATGTAAAGGCGCCCATCCGTTCAAAAGCAGCGTCTTTCACAAAGTCAAGCAACTCGCTGAATGCCTTTTCGTCCTCGCCGGGATGTCCTACCATCAGGGTGGTGCGCAAACATATACCGGGTACGAATTTACGAAAATCTTCTATCAATTGCATGGTTTCCGACTTTGTTGTATTCCTGCGCATGGCCGTAAGCACTTTATCGGATATATGCTGCAGCGGTATATCAACGTATTTGCAGATTTTGGGTTCCTGCGCCATGAGCTTCAGGACATCCAGCGGAAACCCCTGCGGATAGGTATACAGGAGTCTGATACGTTTGATGTCATCCATCCGGCACAGATCTTCCATCAAAGAGGCCAGTTCCCTTTTCCCGGTAAGGTCCAGCCCGTAATAGCTGGTATCCTGGGCCACAAGGATCAGCTCGGCGACACCCTGTGCGGCCAGGGAGCGGGCCTCGGCAACCAGTTGTTTGCGGGGGCGGGAGACATGGCCTCCCCGGATCAGGGGAATGGCGCAGTAGGCACAGCCCCTGTCGCACCCTTCGCTCAGTTTCAGGTAAGCGTAATGTGCCGGAGTGGAAAGCATTCTTTCCGTGGACAGGACGGGATCGTACCGTACCCCCAGGCTTGCGGTGATCAGGGGAAGGTCGTCCACTCCAAAAAAAGCATCGGCCTGCGGAATTTCTTTTTCGAGGCTGGTTTTGTACCTTCCGGACAAACATCCCATGACCAGGACACGGCCTATCTTCCCTTCTTCTTTTGCCTGGATCGCTTCCAGGATATGATCAACGGATTCTTCCCTGGCATCGTGTATGAAACCGCAGGTGTTGATTACCAGGACATCCAGCGGATAATCTTCAGGCCCGGCATCGGGGATGACGTCCCATCCTCCGTTTTCCAGCTGGCGCATGAGGTGTTCGCTGTCCACACGGTTTTTGGAACAGCCCAGTGTATAGACCGAAACCTTCCCCGGCATCCGTTCAGCCATGTCGTTATTTCTGCGTCGTATGCTTGACTACCGGTTTGGGAGCCTTTGCCGAGGCGGGTTTGGCAGCTTTGGTCGCTGCAGGCCTGGAGGCTTTTGCAGGAGTCTTTGCCGCTGCCGGTTTGGATGCCTGTTCCGGCTTTCCTGATTCGGCATCGGGTTCTCCGGCGGTACCGCCTGCATCTTCTTCCGGTGCTTCAAACTCCAGGCGGTCTGCCGCCTTCAGGATGCCGTACCAGTCCAGGATCTTTTTCATATGGGAAGGATAAAAGCGTTCCTTGTCGTATTCAGGGATGACTTTTTCAAAAAAAGCGGCCATTTCCTGTGCTCCCGTCCCGGGGACGGGGGCCTGTTCGTCTTTAAGGAATGTTTTCATCCTGGTCAGTACTTCACTGAGTTTGATCTCATCTTCTGTTTGTGAATAGACCGAGATATCTGACAAAGATGTCATACGGGCACTGGGGCCCATCCATTTTCTTTTGCTGTCTGTAAGGGACTCAACCACTACACCTCCGTTGCTTTGGGCAAGGTACAGGTAAAGACCGGGCTGCCCTCCTATGGACAGGATTTTGGTTAGATCAGTTTTCATTTGTTTGTATTGAAAGTTTCATCATATGTTCATGTACTTCCAGAACACGTGGCAGCAAGGGCTGTGTATCGTCGGAGACGATCACAAAATCAGCTCCTGCTTCGCGTTGCCGGTCGGTCCATTGTTTGTCCATCCTGGCAAGGACCGATTGCAGGTGGGAGTTGTCTCTTCCCGAAGCCCTTTTCAAGCGGAGCTCCCTGTCGGCCGAAACGGTAAGCACCCTTGTGGTGCGGAAGGGAGGGTCCATCTCTAAAAGGATGGCGCTTTCAAAGATCACGTAAGGAGCGTGCGTGAACGAGGTCCATTTTATGAAATCCCTTACCACGTAGGGATGAACCAGCTGGTTAATCTTCCTGAGCAGTTGAGAGTCACTGAAGATGAGCGATGCCATTTTGGGAATGTCCGGTTCTCCGTCAACGAAAACACCGGGACCAAGCAAGCTTGTCAGGGCTTCTTTCAGATCATCGTTTTCTCTGTAGAGCTGTTTGGTACGTGCGTCTGAATCGTAACATGGCACTCCCAGGGCTGCAAATATGCGTGTTACGTAGCTTTTGCCACTGCCTATTCCTCCTGTGATTCCGAGTGTGATCATGGTTTCTATGGTATCAGTAACGGTTCTGGATGATGCCGTCCACAAATTGCGGTGTCAGCTGTACATGGCTGATCACAGCCGGAGAAATTTCCATATCAGGAATGATCTTTCCGCTGTCCTTTTTGATGAATTCATTGTAATCCACAACCAGCCGGAAATCGTCCCCGGTGGTCTCGGAGGCCTCTTCAAAGGGACATCTGAACTGGACGGTAACCACATCGGGCAGTATGAACAATTCCCTTCGGTAAGGGACGTTACGGGTAATGACCGGGACCCGGAAAGACATTTCCACATAACGCTTCACCATGATTTCGTAAGTGATCTCTGTCTGTGACAGCCGCGCATTCGGAGGGATGTCGAGACGTGCGAGCCCTTCAACCGTCCGGTCCAGGCCGTTGAGCGACACCTTGCGGGTCCTGACCTCCTCAATCACAGCCAGGTAAGATTCCCCGGCGTAAACCAGGACGCTGTCCGGATACAGCCTGACAGGATCGAAAGACATGTACTGGGGCGAGAAGGTTATGTCGGAGACAAAACGTACCGGGACTTTTTTAAAGTGTTCACGTCTGTATTCCAGGCGAATGGTATCGGTCAGGATGGTTTCCAGCTGCAGGTCCGTGCCAAGCGCATCGTTCACAAGGTTGTGCACGTTGTCTGCCAGCAGGAAAAAAGCGTCTTCGCTGTCCGGATAGGTACGCATCATGGTCTGATCGGCAAAGATCCTGACAGGCGGCACACGCTTGCGCCAGGTATTGCGGATAATGTAAAAACCCCTTGCCGTTCCGCGAACGAAAAGGGTGTTGTCGGCCTGGGAAACGTCACTTCTGCCATCCAGATTGGTCTCCACCTGGAGCGGAAAACGGAAGTAAGCAGTGTACTCGTTGGACAACGTGTACACCACCCACAGGAAGAAAGCTGTGATCACACACAGGATCAGGACCAGTCTGGAGCGTTTCATAGGCCATATATTTGCAGCCCCGGTGCTGTCAGGCAGTGACACCGGCCCGGCATCACGTAGGCAGGCAAACCGCCTGTTCCGGTTTAGCTGGATTGCTGGAGATCGGAAGAATCTTTAACCAAAGTTGATTTGTCAACCCTGATCTTTACGTTGGCGTCAACTTCAAGTAAAACGTAATTGTCCTTTACTTCAGCCACCGTACCGTATATACCGCCGGCAGTAATGACCCGTTCTCCCTTTTTCAGGCTTTCACGATACTCTTTCAGCTCTTTCTGACGTTTTTTCTGTGGCCGTATCATTAAGAAATACATCACCACAAAAATGGCAACCATCATTATCAGAAAAGACCAGTTACCGCCTTTTGCAGCTGTTGCTGTTTGTTCTTGCAAGATTACTAATGTGTTCATTGTTTTATTTTGGTTTGTAATAATTCAGTCTATTTCTCTACAAGTCCCCTGCCACGTTTTGACACGATACCTTCAAGGGCAAGAAATTTTATGACCCTGTCCAGTATTCCGTTCACGAACAGCCTGGAATTGTCGGTGCTGTAAAATTTGGAAATCTCTACCATTTCGTTGAGCGTAACCTTGATGGGTATTTGCGGAAAGGCAACGGCTTCGGCAAGACCCATCACAATAAGGACAGAATCGGTTGCCGCGATACGCTCGAGATCCCAGTTTTGGGCGAACTTTTCAATATAATTCACGTATTCCCCGTAATGGCTCAGGGAATGGGCCAGCAGTCCGGTGGCAAAATCCCTGTCGTCCTGGTTGTAGAAAAGAGGGGGATGTGTCATGGTGTCGTCCCCGGTTTTCAAATCTGCCAGTTGTGACAATATGACATTACAAACGTACGCCACATCGTCTGCCCAGTAAAGGTTCTGATCTTCAAGCAGGCTGTACAGGTCGGGATCTTCGTCGGGTTCGCTGCCGAAAAAATCCATCAGGAACTTCAGGTCTTCCGCGAAAGAGGGCTCTGTGGGAGATTCCATGAATTCGAGGAAATACGGTTCATCCTTCAGGTTGTCGTACACCTTTTTCACGTAGCTCCTGTGGGAAGCCCAGTTGAGACCACGCCCGGTGGCTTTTTCAAGTTCCCTGTCCTTTTCCAGGATCTCAATGGCCTTGTTGTTTACAAAGCGCAGGTTGGGATTAATTTCATCTGCAGTGGGATGGTATTTCTGCATCCCAATGTCTATGCGTTCCCTTGCATAGCGCACCAAAGCCCCTGGCAGCGAAAGCAGCAGGAAATACAATTGTCTTGTCTTGTCAAGACTTTTGAGCAGTTCCCTTTCCGCAGATACAAGATCGAAAGTCTGTGAATGAACGCTGCTGAATAAAAGTTTAAAAACTTTAACACGAATAAACCGCCTGCTGAGCATACCTCATAAATCAAAAGAATCTCTGCAAATATACAGTTTTAAAGCAAATATATTTTATATTTGCGCATATTAAATAAACAACACCTATGTATTTTGAAGATTACGACCGTTCCGCCAAATCGGAACATAGTGGAGAAGATGTTTTTTCCAAGCCCGTCCGCGCAGGTAAAAGAACGTATTTTTTCGATGTAAAGGCTACAAAGGGAAACGATTACTACCTAACCATAACTGAAAGCAAACGCCGGGTTGATAAAGACGGACGTTTTTCATACGAAAAACATAAGATTTTTCTATACAAGGAAGATTTTGAAAAATTCACGGAAGGACTGGAAGAGGTCATCAAATTTATTAAAGACCGTATCCCCGTAACAGAGGCAAGATCCACTGATTTTACCAATGTGAATTTTGATGATCTGAACAAAGAAGAATAATTTTTTTGTTCACCTATTGTTTTTTTAAAAAATGCTTTTACCTTTGCCGCGCTTTTTTAAACCATTGAAATTTAATATGGTGTTAGAAGGCCGGAAGCGAAGACACCATAACGTGTACAATAGTTCGTCAATATATTTGAAAAGACCGCATTGAGAAAATGCGGTCTTTTTATTTGACCCTGAATACCAGGTACACGGCTGCAATGAGCAGAAAAAAAGCCAGGATGTGGTTCCATCTGAATGATTCGGTTCTGAAAACAGCCAGTGTAAATACGGTGAACACACTGAGGGAGATCACTTCCTGGATGACTTTCAGCTGAATAAGTGACAACGGCCCCCCGTTTCCCATATAGCCAATCCGGTTGGCGGGAACCTGGAAACAATACTCGGCAAACGCTATGCCCCAGCTTATCAGGATGATGCCGATCAGGGGCAATGACTGGAACCATTTCATTGAAGCGAACTTCAGGTGTCCGTACCATGCTATGGTCATGAAGACGTTGGAAAGTACAAGCAGCAAAACGGTGTACAGTGTTTTCATCGCATGCTCCCAAAGGAGAGGCATCTTTTTGAAAGTTGTGTATTAACGGCGGCCGGGGTATTGTTTCAGGGCTTCTTCCAGGCAATCCATGGCATGGTTGATATCTTCCTTTTTCAGGACATAGGCAATACGCACTTCATCCGTGCCTTTTCCGGGGGTTGCGTAGAATCCGGCAGCGGGGGCCACCATGACCGTCTGCCCTTTGTAACTGAAACTTTCCAGCAGCCATTGGGCAAATTTATCGGAATCGTCGACCGGCAGTCTGGCGGTAGTATAAAATGCGCCCATGGGCATTGGGGAGTAAACCCCTTCCATTTTGTTCAGACGCTCTATCATCAGGTCGCGACGGTCGATATATTCCTGTTTCACGGCATCAAAGTATTCCTGGGGTGTGGCAAGCGCTCCTTCAGCAGCTATCTGTCCCAGTGCGGGGGCACACAGCCGGGCCTGGGCAAAACGCAAAACGGCACTCATCACTTCCTTGTTATGTGACGCAATACATCCGATACGTACCCCACAAAGACTGTATCGTTTGGAAACTGAATCTATGAGGATCACATGCTGCCCAGCTCCGGGAATGTGCATGCAGGAAAAATGGGGGTCGTCAGAATAACAGAACTCTCTGTATACCTCGTCGGAAAGCAGGAACAGCTGGTGTTTCTTTACGATATCACCCAATTGCAGGATATCTTCCTTTGTATACAGGGTCCCGGTAGGATTGCCCGGGCTGTTTATCAGGATGGCTTTTGTTCGCGGTGTGATATATTTTTCCACCTCAGACATGGGCGGCAGGGCAAAGCCGCTTTCAATGGTTGTGGTAACGGGCACGAATTTCACACCTGCCATGAGGGCAAAAGTGTTGTAATTGGTGTAGAAAGGTTCAAAGACGATCACCTCGTCGCCGGGGTTGCAGCATACCTTGAGTGCTATCTGCAACGCTTCCGATCCTCCGACAGTGATGATGATCTCTTCGTAGGAAAGGTCGATGCTGACACCCTGGTAATACTTGGCCAATCCCCTGCGGTAAGTTTCAATGCCTGCCGAGTGCGGGTATGAGACCAGTTTCAGATCCGTGTTGCGAACAGCATCTATGGCTTCCCTGGGAGAAGCAATATCGGGCTGCCCGATGTTCAGATGATACACTTTAACGCCGCGTTTTTTTGCAGCTTCGGCATAGGGGACCAGCTTTCTTATGGGAGAAGCCGGCATTTTCCTTGACAATTCAGATATACCTAACATAACCACTTTTAATTTGTAAATTTAATCCGCAAATATAGACCTTTCTTTAAACAAAAGAGAATCTTCTGTTATAATTTGAGAACATTTTGCCGGGACCGGAATATCCCTGATATTTTTTCTACTTTTACCGGTTAAATAACATAAACTCAGATGTCAACATTCAGACACAAAGCCTTAACAGAGTTTTCATCCCACAAGATGGAGCGTTTTTGTATTGAGACCAAACCGGTATCTTCTTTTTTCGGACAAAATGTTTTTGATCTCAAGAAGATGCGGAATTACCT
>LFSY01000141.1:7214-12676 GCA_001512865.1 Rikenellaceae bacterium DTU002
CACTGGTTTCATCCCCTGAATGAGGCTACGGCAGAGAAGCATGAGGCTTTCATCCGTCCGTACTCAAACGGTTGTGCTATTGAGCAGTTCGTGGGTGATGCCCTGATCCAGCAGGAACCCGATGCTTCCAGCTTCCCAAGCGGCGGTTTGCGCAATACTTTCGAAGCGCGCGGATATACTGCCTGGGACCCGAGCTCTCCGGCTTTTATCATGGACCAGACACTCTGTATCCCTACCGTGTTTGTGTCTTACACAGGTGATGCCCTGGACATCAAGACCCCGCACCTGAAATCACTCCGGGCGCTTGACCAGGCAGCTGTCGAAGTGGCGCGCTACTTTGATCCCGGGACCGAGAACGTGAACGTGGTCTACGGCATAGAGCAGGAATATTTTGTGGTTGACCTGGCACTCTACCGCGCCCGTCCGGACCTGATGCTTTGTGACCGTACCCTCCAGGGACATACCGCCGCCAAGGACCAGCAACTGGAAGACCATTATTTCGGGAACATCCCTTCCCGGGTGATGGCCTTCATGAAAGATTTTGAAACGGAAGCCTATAAACTGGGTGTCTACATAAAAACACGTCACAACGAAGTGGCTCCCAACCAGTTTGAATTTGCCCCCTACCACGAGGAAGCCAATCTTGCGATTGACCACAACCAGATGATCATGATGGTCATGCGGAAACTGGCCAAAAGACACAATCTGAAGGTCATTTTCCATGAAAAACCGTACGCGGGGATCAACGGCTCGGGGAAACACTGCAACTGGAGTCTTTGCACCAACAAGGGAGTGAATGTCTTCTCACCCGGCAAAACCCCGCAGGACAACCTGCAGTTTCTGAGTTTCATAGCCTGTACCCTGAAAGCCGTCTATGAACACCATTTTCTGATCATGTCCACCGTAGCCACTCTGAGCAATTCATACAGGCTGGGCGGATCCGAGGCACCTCCCGCCGTGTTGTCGATGTTCATGGGAAGCACCCTTACCGAGTTGCTCGATATGATCGAAAAAGGAGGATCCCAGCGCAAAAAGGATATCGAACAGGCACGGATGGAGATCGTGGGGATGGTGCCCGAGATCTTCCCGGACAATACCGACAGGAACCGCACCTCGCCTTTTGCCTTTACCGGAAACCGTTTTGAATTCCGCGCCATTGGCTCCTCGGCAAACTGCGCCTCGTCCATGCTGTTCCTCAACACCGCGGTCGCCCAGCAATTAAGAATTTTTAAAACGCTGGTTGACAAGGAGATGGAGAATGGTTTGAAACTTGAGGATGCATTAATGAAGATCATTCGTAAATTTGTCAAGGAATCCCGGCATATCCGGTTTGAAGGGAACGGGTACAGCGAACAGTGGCACGAAGAATCTGTCCGGCGCGGCCTGCGCGGGATACAGAACGTTACCGAGGCTTACAAAGTGCTGCTCGAAGAGAAGACCGTGGCCCTTATGGAAGAAATGTGCGTGATGAACCGCCGGGAGCTGGAAGGCCGCTTTGAGGTCAGGAACGAGATGTATGTCAAGAAACTGCAGATAGAGGCACGTGTAATGGGAGACCTTGCCATCAATCACTTTGTTCCCACAGCCATCCGGCATCAGAACCTGCTGCTGGAGAACGTAAGGGGACTGAAGGAAGTATTTCCTGCCGGCGAGTATGAAGAACTGGTGTCCACACAATTGAAGGCGTTGCGAAAAACGGCAGGATATGTGAATCAGATGAGAGGCCTGGTACATGATATGATAGAAGCCCGCAAAAAAGCGAACAAGCTGGAAGCGTTGCATGACAGGGCGGCCGTTTATGCCTCCGAAGTGCTGCCCGTCATGGAAAAGATCCGCGATGCTGCCGATCACCTGGAAATGATCGTGGATGATGAATTATGGCCTTTGCCAAAATACAGGGAATTGTTGTTCCTCAGATAATATGAACGATCTGGAAGCCGGTACATACAGCCAAAGGGGTGTTTCTTCCTCCAAAAGTGAGGTGCACCGCGCACTGCAAGGGACATCCCGGGGGTTGTTTCCGGGTGCCTTCTGCAAGATCATTCCCGATATCCTTACCGGAGACCCGGAATATTGCCTGGTGATGCATGCCGACGGGGCCGGGACCAAATCCTCGCTGGCATACTGTTATTGGAAAAAAACAGGTGACCTGAGCGTCTGGGAAGGGATCGCACAGGATGCGATAGTCATGAACCTGGACGATCTGTTATGCGTGGGCGTTACCTCGGACATTCTTTTAAGTTCGACCATAGGGAGGAATAAAAGACTGGTTCCCGGAGAAGTGGTTCGCGCCCTGATACAGGGCAGCAGGCGTTTTTGCGAAAAAATGCAGGCCCTTGGGATCCGGCTGGAACTCACAGGAGGGGAAACGGCCGATGTTGGGGACCTGGTTCGCACAGTGATCGTTGACAGCACGGTATGTGCCCGTTTGCGTCGTGACAAGGTGATAGACAATGCAGCGATAGCACCCGGCGATGTCATTGTGGGACTGGCGTCCTATGGCCGGACCTCTTATGAAGATGCCTACAACGGTGGCATGGGGAGCAACGGTCTTACCAGCGCCCGTCATGATGTATTCGGCACAACTGTGGCACGCATGTTTCCAGAAAGTTACGATGAAGGCATGCCTTCCGGTGTGGCGTACTGTGGCAGCCGGGACCTCACCGATATTGAACCGGAAACAGGACTGACCTACGGGAAACTGGTGCTTTCCCCTACCCGTACGTACGCACCTGTTATTAAGCATATTCTTGAGAATCACCGCGATTCGGTACACGGCATGGTCCACTGTTCCGGCGGAGGACAGACCAAAGTATTGCATTTTATTGAAGGATTGCATGTGATCAAGGACAACCTTTTCCCTGTGCCGCCGCTGTTCCGGGAGATCCAGAAAAGCAGCGCAACCTCCTGGAAAGAAATGTACACCGTTTTTAATATGGGACACCGTATGGAATTGTACGTTCCCCGCATCGCAGCCCCTGAAATTATTGCCGTTGCAGGGACGTTTGGCCTCGAGGCCAAGATCATAGGAAAAGTGGAACCATGGAACGGTCGCCGGGTGACCATTGATTCTCCTTACGGTAACTATATTTATGAGAAGCATGATTAAAACCGGACGAACCACCATACTGTCAATGCTGCTGTGCTGCGGACTGCTTTCAGTTAGCTGCAGGAACGGCAGGGAAGAAATTCCCGAACGTTTGCCGGTAATTTACCGGATTCTGGGTGATACTGCTTATCCATGGTACATAGACTCTTCAGCCCTTCCCGAAAAACGGGATGATTTGCCGATAGGTGTTTTTGGGACTTCCCCCGACGATATCCAGGTATTGGAGACGATACTGGGATATGACGCCTTTGACAACATTACCGGGATGCCCGGAGCGGACGGTATACACGATTTTGCCGGAGAGCATTTTCTGTTCCTGTACACTCCCCCTCCGGCTGATTCGGCCCGTACGGATATGATCCGCACGATGTCGGGCATGTTCCGCTGGCAGGATGAAAGACCACCTGTGAAAGCCCTGGTGGTTGCCGGAGACCGTGCATCTGTAGAAGCTTTTGACGATATCCGTGATCTTATTGAGCTGGGCAACCTGAAAATCCACACCGTAAGCGTCCTTCAGTCAGGAATTGACAAGACGATCCGGGTGATCCGGGACCATCACGGCGAACGTCACAACAGGGTTACCGTTGGCGTGCTGGCTCCTTCAGAAACATTTGCCATGAAAGGATACGATTGCCTGAAAGAAGACGTGGCCGTGGTGTTCCAGCCTTTTTCGTCAGGATCGATGCCTTCTCTGGACAATCCGGAATTCATGATAGACAAGGACCTGATACGAGCGTACCACTTCAATTACAGGCAATCAGAGATGGAATACAGGGGATCCAGGTTCAATCCGTCTTATATGAAGGCTGCTTCTGTTGAAAATGCCGTCAGGTATGCCGTGACTTCCATGGTAGAACAATTACGGAACGGAAGTCATCCCCGTCTTAAATACATAGTGCTAGGGCACAACGTATTGCAAAACTACAAGGACGTAATCCTTGAATCGCTGGTATCACTCAGGAATTACCGCAGTGACAACCGGTACGTTTACAGACATATCATAGATCAGGAGGTGATCCTGACAGATCCCCAGGGCCAGGCAGCGGCAACCTTGTACCAGCTTCTTAGAGAAAACCGCCTGGCTGCCTTCCGTTCTACACCTTCCTGCGTAAGTGTGTACACTCCCGAGATGATTGACCTTACTAAATATCCTTTGCTACATGTATGTATCAACCATTGACAACAGCCAGCTGGAATCGCTTCCCCAGGTAGAACTGCGGGGACAGATTACCCTCGTTACGACCAGGCGCCAGGTCCAAAAAGCGGTGGAATACCTTTCCATGCAACCTGTTATTGGATTTGACACTGAAACGAAGCCCCGCTTTTCAGCCGGAAGGATGCACATGCCGGCACTTTTGCAATTGTCCGATGACAGCCGTTCATTCCTGATCCATTTGAAAAAGACGGGCCTGCCCGAGGAACTTACGCAACTTTTGAGCGATCCCGCCATCATCAAGGCAGGAGCTGCCGTCAAGGACGATATTACCGGTCTTCAGCGATATGCGCCGTTTACCCCCGCAGGTTTCGTTGATCTGCAGGATATGGCCCAGGAATACGGGATCGTAGAGAAGAGCGTGAAAAAATTATCGGCCATTGTTCTGGGAAAAAGGGTTAGTAAATCACAGCAGATTACCAATTGGGAAGCCTATCCCCTGTCAGAAGCCCAGGCCCGGTATGCCGCAACCGACGCTTATGTATGCTATCGCATATACAAAGAGTTATCGCAACACGAAGACGAGAAGAAATCCCCGCGACAGCGTATGTACGAAGAAGTATTGGCAAACGCAGCTTCTCTGCTGCAGGACGAACCTGACCTGGTAGCCAACATGGCCAATGTCTGCGCTCTGATCAAAGAGTCTTTCAAGTTTTGGTGGGTAGGTTTTTACCGTGTGGATGACAAGGGACGTCAATTGGTCCTGGGACCTTTCCAGGGCCCGGTAGCCTGTACGCGGATCCCTTACGGAAAAGGAGTCTGCGGCTCCTCCTGGAAACAGAGCAAAACCCTTATTGTTCCCGATGTGGAGAAGTTCCCGGGACATATTGCCTGCAGCTCCCGTTCCCGCTCAGAGATTGTTGTACCTTTGTTCGACCAGCGGGGAAACGTACAAGCCGTTCTGGACATTGATTCAGAAAAGCTCAACACCTTTGATAAAACGGACCGGAAGTATCTGGAACAACTTGCCGGGCTATTTAAAAATATTTACTAACTTTGCAGTCCCTTTAACCAGATAACGGTACCCTGGCCGAGTGGTTAGGCATCGGTCTGCAAAACCGAGTACAGCGGTTCGATTCCGCTGGGTACCTCTTGAAAATCCGACTTTTAGTCGGTTTTTTTTTGAAAACGCAGGGGGGG
>LFSY01000141.1:12767-13091 GCA_001512865.1 Rikenellaceae bacterium DTU002
GAAATAGAACCTGTAGTCCGGGACCAGTTGTTTGAGGTATTGCACCAGGAGGGGAAGATCGTCCTTTTTATGATAAGCGGCAACGGCCAGTAAAGGTTTATACGTCAGGATGGTAGTCCGCGCTCCCTGCAAGGCCCTGAGTTCGTTGCCTTCCACATCCATTACGATCATGGTGGCCGGCAGGCCTTGCAGGATGTTGTCAAGGGTATCTGCCTGAACAGAAACTACTCCCGGTTGGGGTTCATCGACCTTCCTGGAAAGCATGGTCCCCTGGTTCAGGAAGTAAACGGTCTCTCTTTTATCAGAAATGCACACCGGTACGAT
>LFSY01000141.1:13158-23058 GCA_001512865.1 Rikenellaceae bacterium DTU002
GCCGGTCACTTCCAGAAAATCCTTAATGGTATCCCCGGTATAAGCGCCGCAATTGACAAATATCTCGTCCCTGCCAAGCTTCAGGTCAGCCCCAGCCCCATCCTGTGTAAAGTACTGGGGCCTTCTGACATAAGGAAAGAGGTATCTGGCATCCCTATAGATTTTGGCATGCATATAGGCCAGCATACTGTCCTTTGATAAAGGGTCTTCCAACAGGTCACAGACTGTGGAATAGGCATTTGTGTTTGCATTAACATAATCTATATCCAGTGTTTCCAGAGCACCCCTGTCATAAATGGAAGACAAGAAGTCTACAATCACTGCACCCGGGAACAAGGCGTGGTATTTTGCCAGGTCGTCCCGGTAGCCTCCAAAAAAACAAAGCAACAGTACATAAGAAGGATATTCGTTCTGCAATTCAGATATGGACAGGAGACGGCCCTGTCCCGGAGCAAGGGCAATGGTGTCGGTATACTTGTCGTCAATGACATGTGAAGCAACACAGATCCCCTGTTCTTTCAAAAATTCCCGGGCAGTATCCGCGATGAGTCCTACTCCGTATAAAACAACGGGCAATCCTGCTGCTTTGATCTCTCTGAGCAAAGCCTCATCCTTGTCGTACCCCTTCCGGATCATAAACTTTCCCATACACTTAACGTTAGCGCATCTGACGTTAGCGCATCTGTATGCAAACTGCTGTCAGGAAGTGACAAAGATACACATTATTGGCAGGAGAGATATCCCGGATAATGATTATATTTGTTAGGTGATCACAAACAATTACACATGACTGCCAACATGCACCTGTTTGCTTTTCCCGTCAATCTTATCGTAGGTCTGTGCATTGTCTTTGCCGGCTGGAGTCTCCGCAAGCGTTTTTCCGACACATACATGACAGTTGCCCTTGTGATGATGACAGCTGTTGCCCTTGTACAGGGATTCATGCCCCAAGAGGCCGGTTTCACGCATTCGTGGCCTTTTGTGGTTGTACTGACGTGGTTCCTGACGGTTCTGGCATCGCGTCTTTTCAGAAAATTCTCACTGGCAGGACTGGGCCTGTGGCTTGCTTTGTGGGCCGGCATGCTGGGCAGTGCGGACAGCACTGTGAATCACGTGCTTGTACCCCGTGACAGGTATGCCCCCACATCCCTGTCTTTTGAAATGCGAATGGAGGACTTTCAGGTATCCCGCTACGACACGGGAGAACCCATGGAATACAGGGCCACGATCAGCCTCCGCGACCTTTCGGAAGGTATGTCGGTTAAGGCTCCGGATCATGATCGGCCCGGGGGTGATGTGGTGAAAACGCTGCGGGTAAACCACCCGGTTCGTTACCGGGGTTATCAGATCTACCTCAGGGATTATGATGTTTCGCGCGGGAACGACACAGCGTATTGTATTGTCATGGTTACAAGACAACCCTGGAGATGGCTTGTTTTGGCAGGAATACTGCTCCTGTTCGGGGGCGCTCTGAAAATCTTTATCGTATGACCTGGGAACACCTCATATCTTTCGCTTCTGCGGCTGCAGTTTGCTGGATCACTGGATCCGTACTGGCGTTTCTGCACCATCCCAAAGCAAGTGCCTGGAGTATGATCTCATATGGTACGGGGATCCTTGTCTATGCTTCCTTTATCACCGGATTCTGGATTTCCCTGGACCGCCCCCCCCTGGTTACCATGGGAGAAACGCGTCTGTGGTATTCTCTTTTTCTTACCCTTGCAGGTCTGGTCACATACATCCGCTGGAGGTATAAATGGATCCTTTCCCTTACCACTGTCATGTCTTTGGTTTTCATTGCCGTGAATATTTTGCGTCCGGAGATCCACAACCGGGTGTTGATGCCGGCACTACAAAGTATATGGTTCATCCCTCATGTGACAGTATATATGTTTTCCTATGCCCTCCTGGCCTGTACTTTTCTGCTGGCTCTGGCCGGCCTGGTGAAACCCTCCCTGAACGTCCTGCCCGCCATAGACACATTGTGCCGAGCAGGACTGTCTTTCTTCACCGCAGGCATGCTGCTGGGAGCCTTGTGGGCCAAACAGGCCTGGGGAGATTACTGGAGCTGGGATCCCAAAGAAACATGGGCTGCCGTCACCTGGTTGCTGTATGTTCTGTACTTTCATTTAAAAGAGATACGCCCCGGTGCAAAAAAAATGATTTTTATATCTTTGATACTGGCATTCCTGTCTTTACAGATCTGCTGGTACGGTCTGCAATACCTGCCATCTGCCAGGGGCAGCATGCATAATTATGCGCTAAACACCGATTGATGATTAAAAAATTACTCAAAATACTCTGGAGGATCACCGGCTCAGTAATCATTATGATTGGTGCAGGAATCCTGATGTCGCGCATAGTAAACAAGGCCCCCTCGGCCGACCTGAAAAACGCAGATCAGATGTACGCCATCATCGATCAGGGAGGATGTTTGATATGTCACGGCGGTTCTGAAGATTTTTGCACCCATATTAACTGGCCCGTATTTGGTCAGGCCATCCGCCGGGATGCTGAAAAAGCCATCCGGTATGCCGATGCATCTCCCGAACTGGATAAGCTGTTCATGGATCTGCCCATAGACAAGACCCACCTGATGAAACTTCAACATGTGGTATCCCGTAGAAGCATGCCACCTCTCAGTTTTACGATCATTCATTGGAAAGCCCCCATGACCAGGGACAAACAGGAGATCTTCCTGGCATGGATCTACAACCAGCTTTCGACACATTTCAGCCATCCTGTTCCTGTCGGGAAAAAAACGTTTCAACCCATAGTTCCGATCCCGGACACTTTTAGTACTGATCAGGCAAAAGTCATGCTTGGCAACGCATTGTACCACGACACCCGGCTGTCTTCTGATAATACGGTGTCATGTGCCACCTGCCACAACCCGGAAAGAGGGGGCGTTGACAACCTGGACTATTCTGTTGGCGTATTCAACCAGCCGGGAACGACCACTACCCTGTCTTCGTTCAATGCGGTCCTTGATCCCTTTTTCTTCTGGGACGGAAAGGCATCCTCGCTCAAAGAACAATTGTCCATTGCCTTACTGGACCCGGTTAAGATGGGCAACGAATCTTTTGATGAAATCGCAGCAAAGCTTCAGGCTGACCCATCATTCACATCCCGGTTCCTGGAATCGTACCCGGATGGTTTTTCCCTGGAGACAGTCACAGATGCCCTGCAGGAATATCACAAGACACTGATCACCCCCGACTCTCCGTTCGACTGGTACCTGAAAGGACAAACAGATGCAATAGGCCACCTGGAGCAAAGAGGTTATGAATTATTCAAAAGATACGGATGCGCTACGTGTCACAACAGTGCGGGTATGGGGGGAAATTCATTTCAACTGATGGGTGTTGCCCATTCCTTTTTTCCCGACAGGGAGAAAGTCATGCTTGAAGACCTGGGTCGTTACAAGATCACATCCAGGGCTGAAGATATGCACAAATTCAAAGTCCCCGGGCTCAGAAACGTGGCACTGACCTACCCGTATTTCCACAACGCCTCGGCCAAAACACTGGAACAGGCTGTCACTGACATGGCTTATTATCAGAGAAATAAAGAATTGTCAAAGAGAAAAATCCACAAGATCGTTCTGTTTCTCAAAACCCTCAGTACGGAAGAGACAACAAGCGAGTGATGTAGTACGCCAGTGACACCATGATTAACAGCAAAAGCCAGAACTTCGACCCGGGAAAGCGCCGCTCGTGAAAGAGGGACGTGATCAGCACCGAGACCGGCACCATGATCAGGTAAGCGATTCCGCCGGCAAAGGGGGGATAGGCAATAAGAACTCCCGTTAAAAATAGCAGGAACCAGAACATGGAACCGTAAAAACGCGATACGGTCACTGTTGTTGTGGTATCCCGCCTGACCAGCCTTATGAAAAAAGAGGCACACACCAGCAGCGCAAGGTAAGAGAGCAACACGACCTGTGTAATATGCAGAGATCTGAACGCATCCCGGGGGGCAAACGTATGTATGTTCTCAGCCGCATTGGGCCAAAGCCGGGCCATATCCCCTTTCAGCAACCACATCCCCGACAAGAGCAGGAAAAAAGGGACAATGATCCCCGCCGTAAAAGCAACCATGTCCTTCCCTGACACTTTTGCCAGACGGACATAACTTATAATAAAAGGGATATACAGGAAGAAGGCCGGAAAAAACAACAAGCCGGCACATGTTATGAAAAAAGCACTCAGAAAAGGCCCTGAACGTGTAACAGGCACATAGGCCGAATATACCAGCTTGCAGGTAGCTGCTGCAATCAGAAAAGCGGCCAGCGCTGGCTTGTAATTGCCGTAGATCTGTGGAAAACATGAAACCAGGAACACATACGTCACGATGATCCATTGGGTTCTTTCGGGAAGTAATCCGTAACGGTCGTTCAACACGGACAACAAAATGCCTGTACCCAATACTGCAGAAGCAGAAATAAGGTGTGCATACCACGGATAGGTGACGTTCCCGGCAAAATGATCCACTGTGCGGAACAGTGCCATCACGGCAAAGGAAAGAATAAGGGCCCCCGAAACGCTACGTTTTATGTAATCGGTCATTTTACCTTTTCATTTTCATAATATCCCGGGCGATGTCTTTTCGGTAATACATACCTTCAAAGGATATCCTGGATAATTCCCTGTAGGCTTTCTCCCGTGCCCGGGCAAGAGATCCCGCAGTGGCAGACACGGCCAGGACCCTTCCCCCGGCTGTAAGGACAGTCGAACTGCCTGTGGTCCCCATGTGAAAAACGACCGCGTCTTTCACTTTTTCCATCCCTTCAATTGCAAATCCACCTTGCCAGGGGCCCGGATAGCCGCCGGAAACCGATACCACGGTTACACAGTGGTTCTTGCCTGCGGTCAGTGGCTCCCTGTCGAGTGTCTGTGTTCCAAGAGAAAGGCAGGCTTGAGCCAGATCGCCCTGAAGCCGTAACATAACAGATTCCGTTTCCGGATCCCCCATCCTGACATTATACTCTATTAGGTAAGGATCTCCCTGGCAATTCATTAACCCAAAGAATATAAAACCGCGATAATCACAGCCTTCCTTTCTCAATCCGTTCAGGGTGGGATGAATGATCCGCGTTTCTACCTTCTGCATAAAAGTGTCATCGGCAAAAGGCACGGGTGACACGGCTCCCATACCGCCGGTATTGAGACCTGAATCGCAATCCCCTATTCTTTTGTAATCCTTTGCCTCGGGCAGTATTTTATAATGTATCCCGTCGGTCAGAATGAAAACGGATACTTCAATGCCACTGAGATATTCTTCAATGACGACCTTGTTCCCGGCAGCACCAAACTTACCTTCAAGCATTTCCTTCAGATTTTGTTTTGCTTTTTCCGGATCGTCTTCTATGATCACTCCCTTACCTGCTGCCAACCCGTCGGCCTTAAGCACATAAGGCGGTTCCAGCGTCTGCAGGAACAGGCAGGCCTGCTCGTACTGATCCGTTGAGAATGTACGGTAGCGGGCTGTGGGAATGCCGTATGCTGACATAAAGCCCTTTGCATAATCCTTGCTGCCTTCCAACCGGGCCCCCATACGGTCAGGCCCTATCACAAGCACGTGGCGCAAGTCCGGGTCATTCCGGCAAAAATCATTTATTCCCAGAACCAGGGGTTCTTCTGGTCCAACTACCATCATATCTATTTGATATCTTATCAGAACAGTACGAAGGAACTGAAAACCTTTGGGTGATAATGCAACATTTTCTACCTGCCTGCCGTTTGTTAATGTGAGGGAGGAAGTTCCGGGGTTCCCGGGCCCGACATAAAGATTTTCCACCAGGGACGATTGGGCCAGCTTCCAGACCAGGGCATGTTCCCTTCCTCCCGAGCCAATAACAAGAATATTCATGATACAAAGTTAAAGAATATGACAATAGGTGTAACATTTATTCCAGCATTACGTCTTAATAGTGAAAGTCCGAATAAAAAAATTTAAACAATACTGACATGAAAAAAGCATTAATTACCATTGTACTAATTTGCGGCAATCTCTTTGTTAGTTTCGCACAACAAGATATCCGTGATATTTTCCAGCAATTTGCTGCACAACCCGATGTGGAACACGTTCGTGTGGGAAGTTTTCTTATGAAAATGGCACAGGTGTTTTCCGACGACCAGGACGCCCCCTTTATGAAGGACATCTCTTCTGTTACTGTTCTGTCTCTTGAAAATTGTAAAGAAAATGTTAAGAATGCGTTCAGGATACAAGCCGGAAAGATCAAGGAAAACGGGATGGAGGTACTGGCCGAGATTACTGACGGATCCGATGAGGTACGTATCCTGGCATTGGTGAAAAACCAGAAAATTGAGCGGTTCATTGTAATCAATACGGGAGCGGATCCCTGTCTGATACAGATCGAAGGATGCATTGACCTCTCACATATGGAAGAATTGGTTTCCCAAAACACAAAAGGATTATAACATAACAATGAAAACAATTACATTTATGAAAAAAGGCATTTACCCCATGATCATAGTCGTAGGCATAACGCTTGTTCTCCTGATAATGGCTTTCACCAAAAATTACAGTGAACCGGGAGGTCCCAAATTTGCCAGCGAGAAGATTTCTGCCGATCATTTGAAAGAATTATCTTTAGGAAATGTTTGATGCACAAAGTTTCAAGGATACGTTCCTTCCCTTCCACGCGCATTTGTACCGTACGGCATACAGGCTGCTCAACAGCCAGGCAGATGCAGAAGATGTTGTACAGGATGTGTACATCAAATTATGGACTATGAGGGAAAAACTCTCCTTAATTACGAACCATGAAGCTTATGCAAACACAATGACCCGCAATCTGTGCCTTGACAGACTTCGTTCCCCGGCATATCGTTCTTCGGCATCAGATGCAGCAGAGGCCCTCAGCGCTGAAAGTACCGATCCTGCATTGCAGGCAGACCGGCATGATGAACTGAAGATGGTCTTTCGGATGGTGGACCGCCTTCCTCAAAGACAAAGGGAAATTTTCAGACTGAGACATTTCAGTGAGTTTTCCCTCCGGGAGATCGGTCAGATCACAGGCCTGAGTCCGGTAAATATCAGGGTACAACTGACAAGAGCACAAAAGCACCTAAGGGAACAATATGATAAAATGAACCGCTATGAAAACAGATAAGATAAAGGAAATCATGGACCAGCATTACAAAGGGATCGAAATTCCCACCGGTCTTGAGGACCGTATCTCGGCAACCATTGACAGGCTGGCCGCTGAAGAACAGGCAGGATGCGGTATAGAGAAGAAAAACCGCAAAATAAGGCTTCTGCAAAGGCCGACCCTGATCAAAACCCTGGCCATTGCCGCATCCGTGGCTCTGATAATCAGCCTGGCCATTACCTGGCCTGTCAAAGAAGATCCGGTTTACCTGGCCGACACCTGTACCGATGTGGATCAGGCATACCGCGAAACCGAAAAAGTACTGGAATATGTCTCCCGGCTGATGAACAAGGGTGTCGACAAAGTTTCTGAAACAAGTTCCAATATCTCTGCTATCAAGACCATAAATAAATATATTGAAATAAAAGAAAAATGAAAAAGATACTATTACTTGGAATTACCTTATTGCTGACCACTTCATTATTTGGCCAGAGCAATTTTTACAAAAAGTATGCAGGCTATGAAGGCATGACAAAAGTGTACATTTCACCTTCCATGTTCTCTCTTATGGGAGATGACGCAGAATTGAACCTTTCTGAGGATATTAACATAGGAAGCGTGATCAAGAACCTGAACGGACTGTATATCCTTTCCACATCCAACCCCGGGTATATTGCCGAAATGAAAAAAGATTTCACAGACATCCTCAGGGCGGGTGAATTTGAAGTTCTGATGGAAATTGAAGACGGACCCGAAAAAGTAGTCATATATATGCAGAAACAGTCCGATATTATCTCTGATCTTTACATCTGTGCAGAAGAGCAGGATGAATACAATGTCATTTACCTTTCCGGGAAAATCACCAGGGAAGACCTGAAGGAAATGATGAAGAATGTGAAGTGATCCGATGGGATCATTCGTAAAGAAGCATCACCGAAAAAGATCCCCGGTACATACCTGCTTTCTGTTCTCTGAGATTCCTTGCACATGTATAGAATCTCAGTTTTTGTTCCAGTTCCGCCACAGAAGGCGTGAACGTAATGATATTGCCTCCCTGGTTGATCAGTTCTTCTTCCTCCATAAGCACGTTACAGGACAGACTTTCATCTGTTGAGACTGTTACCTCACCAAGCAGCACGTCATCAGAGAGACTGTCAACCTCAAAACCATTTGACATATGGGGAGAAACGGCTACTCCTTCAATGATCTCAGCTGTAATATGCCCTGTGACTGTAACCTGCCCGTACAAGCTGAAAGCCGATAAGAAAACCAAGGGGATAATAATGAATTTACGATACATGATCGTCGATTTTAATTGTAAAACGCGGTTCAGGAAAATCGTAACGGGACAGCAATGGACAAATATAATTAAATAAACAATTAAAACAAATAGTATTGTCCCTGGATTTATTCCAGATTTCGTCATGAAAACCGTTGATTGCATCTCTGATGAAAGTCAAAGGATTCCGGTACATATTGCCCACCGTGTTGCCGTAGGATGACCCGCAGACATCCCCGTCAGGTAAGATGAAGGTGCGGTAAAAATAGTGGTTGTTGATAATCCGGATACGGTCACTGAAGGGAAGCCTGCCTGCCTCACAGACAAGACCGTCCTGCAAAAGAAAGAAGTTTTCCTTTAAAAAATCTCCATGCATACCCGTATCGACNNGTTAGTATAAAATTGAACGTGTAACGCTCGAGTGGTTCCAGATGTTTGGTTTCACATATTGGGAAATCGGCGATGATCACGGTGTTTTCAGGCGGGACGATGCTTTGAAAACCGCCTGTACAATTTTTATAGTATATGTGGTAATTGCTTTTTACTGCACTGGCCGACAAAACCTCCACGATTTCACCGAGAGCAGGATGCATGGCAATATCTCCCCCGCAAACATTGATCACAAAAGGACCATCCGCGGATACATCCTGCACTATATCCCTTACCATCTGAACATCCATAAATGCAATGTCCCCGTATTTGCTGCAACATTTGAATTGCTTGAAATATGCTTCGCACAGCGTGCAATTCTTCGTGCATTCGTTATCTATGACCAGGGTAATATTGCTGCCGGGTTTGCGGATCTCTCCTTTGGTAACCGAATGCATACGCAAATGATAAGGCGTCAGAACCACAGGTTTTTCTGTTCCCGGTCCGGCTTCCTCAAGTGTGCCCATTTTGTGATCACAGACTTTGTCGATAAAAATGCTGTATTGGGTGTATTTGTCTGAATCTGAAGTGATCTCGACAACACCAAAAGCTTCCGGTTCCAGCATTCTCTCGACAAGACGCGTGAATTCAGGTTCGTCGTTGAAAATCACGGCATTCATATCCAGCGTATTCAGTAAAAGCACATTGTGATTTTTCACAACCGGATACACATAAGGTTTGAAATAGAACCAGAACGTTTTGATTGGAGTGGTCATTGTTGCGGAAAGTGTATAATGATAGCCTGACGGTATTTTTATGCCGCTTTTTAAAAAAGTATACGTGAAAAAGGAGAAAAAACTACAATCGCTCCGTTGTCGGATCACTGAATGTATAATACCCCTGATAACAGGCATCGGGGGTTTGCACGGTAACGGAGTACCGGCCCGGTTTGTTCATATCAGATAACAGGTACAGATTGACTTCCCCGTCGGATACAACCGGTGCACATAATTGGTAAGATCCGTTATCGTTAGTAACGATCAGCACACATTCCTCTTCGGGATTCAGGTAACGTACGCACATTTCCTTTTTTTCCAGATCAATCCAGACGCCGGGGGCTTCTGCAGTACGTGAG
>LFSY01000141.1:23109-23920 GCA_001512865.1 Rikenellaceae bacterium DTU002
GTCATTGCAACAGGTAAACTAAACAAAAAAACAAGTGTGAAAATAAAAAAGTGCTGTGTCCTCATAGCTGCATATTTTGAATCATTACAAAGATAATTGTTTTTAAATAAACAAAGCCATGAACGCAGTCAAAATATGGTCAGCAACAGTTTTACAACCACCTGATTTACAGCTATCTATAAAATAATAAAGTCAGCACCCATGAAAAACCCCTAACTGATTGTAAATCAAACTATTAAGGTATGTCACTGATTTTCAACAAGATACAACTCTTTTTGATTGTGGCAATAATGTAAGCTTTCCGCTACATATTCGTCCAGCGATTTGTCCAGTCCAATTTTCAGGGCCAGGCGCCTTTTGCGTGAATAGATGGATTTCCCGTTGCCGTGGTTGTAGAACACACTCATTTCTGTGGCAGAGAATCCGCAACAAAGCAGACAGATCAGGTTGATGTCATCGCTGTTCAGATCTGCGTGTTTTTCCTTCAGGTGATCGATGACTCCGTCGTACTTGGCATTCACAACCTCGCTCAGATCATCCAGGGCCCCCTCGCTCAGACGGTTGATATTCATGGTCTTGTTGAACTGCTTTACAAAAGCGTCGGGCAATCCGCCGTAACGGTAGGACAGGTCTATCAATTCCCGGATCGTCTGGATCCGTTTTTCCAGGGCTTCCTTCAACTGTATCTCGACCATGTTCTGTTTGTCCAGTTTTTCCAACAGGGTGTTGCTGTACACGGCGGACTCCGTTTTCAATTGCTCGATAAAGGATATCTTATCGTTGATATCCTGGTGTTTGCGGTCAATGACAA
>LFSY01000141.1:23998-27909 GCA_001512865.1 Rikenellaceae bacterium DTU002
TTTTCAATTTCGTAAAGATCCATGCGTCGGGATTCGTCTATAATGGAATCTGCCAAAGCTCGTGATAGCTCAGTATATTGGAGCGCTTCCTGATATTTATTTTCAGCTTTTAAAATATCTACAAGGGTAAGCAGGTTTCTGTGGCTGGAACTAAGATTTGAATTTTTATTTACCCTATAGTAATAAATGCGTGCCGAATCTGTTTTTCCGAGACGGGCATAGGCCCTGCTCAAACAATGAAAGGTCTCATCAGAAATCAGCACATTGCCGTGGTTTTCTATGACGTAAAGAGCCATATCCCTTGCGCGGGAATAATTTTCATCAATCAGGTAGGTACTTGCCAACAGGGAATAATTATGAAATATGGCCACACTGTCCCCCATTTGCCGGGCCAGTTCCAGGGCTGTTCCCAGGTAATGGTAGGCGCTGTCCAGTTGTGAGGTGGAACGGTATTTTTGTCCCAAAAGGCTGGCTACCGAATATTGATTCATTTTATGGCCCGCCATCCTGAAGTATTCCATGGCCCTCTTAAAGCGCTCAATGTCCACCTGGTTCTCAATATACGTATCCTGGTAAAGCCAGGCCATCTGGGAATTGATCAGCCCGGTGGTCAGGTAATCGTTTGTCTGCAGGGCAATTTTTTCGGCCTCGGCATACACTTCAATGGCTTTCTGGGGATCGTCCATTTCTTCCACGCAAATGCCTTTGTAGAGCAACGCCCTGGCGTATTTGTCATATTCTCTGCTTCCCCTGTAATAATTGACTGCTATGCTGATCAGGGAATCGTTGCGTAAGGGAATATAGTTTTTGTGACGTGCCTGGGTAAGCAACAAGGCATAATAAGCCCGGTCCCGACGGGTATGTATGGCCTTGTCGGGTATGGACAGCAAGGCATGGTAGGCGCTGTCAGGCTTATGGTTCATCATGCTGTCTATGAAAGGCAGCAGGTGGGGTTCCACGGGAGGGATAACGGAACAGCCTCCGGTAATGATCGCAAACAGCAGGAAAAGTATATGTTTTCTCATTGAAGCCAAACTGGAAAAGCAAAGATAACCAGAAAAAAATAACGCAGAAATGTTTTCTGCGTTATGGTGCCCGGAACAGGACTCGAACCTGCACAAGATTGCTCTCGCTAGTCCCTGAAACTAGTGCGTCTACCAATTCCGCCATCCGGGCATGCACTTTCAAAGGGAATGCAAAGATATACAAAAACTAAAAAAACGCAAGTTCCTGCGAGAATATATCTTTCAATAAATTGTTCGCCAAACGGCTTGCCCCGATCCGGAACAGCGAAGGATGCAGCCATTCCTCTCCGAGTATATCCCTGACAATGTCATAATATTCAAGAGCTTCGGCAGTGGTCACAATGCCTCCGGCCGGTTTGAAGCCAATTTTCACTTTCGTCTGGGTGTAAAATTCTGCTATGCACTCACACATGATCCTGGCAGCGAACGGTGTTGCCGCAGGGTCCATTTTCCCTGTGGAAGTCTTGATGAAATCCGCCCCGTTTTCCATGGCCAGAAAGGATGCTTTCCTGATATTCTCGGCTGTACGGAGTGCTCCGGTTTCCAGGATGACCTTCAGATGGGCTTTTTCTGCCATGGCCTTGCGTATTTCCCGGATCTCGGCAGCAACTTTTTCGTGATGACCTGAAAAGAAATAATTCAAGGAAAGTACAATATCGACTTCATCGGCTCCCTTCTCCGTACAAAGCGCACATTCCCTGACCTTGATCCCGGAAAAGGTCTGTGATGCGGGGAATCCTGCTCCCACAGCAGCTATTTTCACATCCTTCACCCGGAGTGTCTCCCTGACAGATTCAATGAGGGAGGGATAAACGCAAATAGCAGCCACATTGGGCATATCGGGATACTCATCTGCAAATCTGTTCACATTTTGGGCAAACATGCTGCCCCTCGCTTCCGTGTCGGTAGCGTTAAGTGTTGTCAGATCAATAAAACTGAAACATTGTCTAAGCGTATCCATGATTATTCTCTGTTTTTACTGTCAATGATGATCGTCACGGGGCCGTCGTTTACCAGGGTCACTTCCATTTCTGCCCCAAAAATTCCTGTCTGTACTTCCGTTCCTGCATAGTGCTGCATCATGGTACAAAAAGATTCGTAGAGCGGAATGGCTGTTGCAGGTACTGCAGCCTTGATGTAAGATGGCCTGTTTCCCTTGCGGGTAGATGCGTGCAGGGTAAACTGGCTTACTACCAGCAATTGTCCCGACACTTCTGTAAGGGACAGGTTCATCACGCCCCGGCTGTCATCGAAAATCCTTAAATTCACTATCTTACGCACCATCCATTCCAGGTCCTCACGCTGATCTGCTTCTTCAAAACCTGCCAGAACCAGTAATCCCGGCCCAATCTGTGCCTTAACGGACCCTTCAATACTGACCGAAGCTTCTTTTACCCTCTGTACGACTGTTCTCATATATTATCCTGCTACAACCACATCATATCCTTTTACCCTGAGCGCGCCGGCTATGGCTTCCAGTTTTTCAACAGGACACTTTTTCAATCCCGGGGCAGGAGTCTGCCGGTCTAAGGTATAGACCATTACCTGGCAGGGCCTGAGCTCATCCACAAGGGAAAACCATGCTTCCAGTTCCTCATCCGTGGTGTTGTCCACCGGTTTCCCTTCGATATGGCCCGACAAGAACAATGTCTGGAGGGTAAAATTCCCCTCGAACCGCTTCAGCTGCGTTATGGTTTGGGATAGGGAATACCCGTCTCCGGGGCGGTTTATGATCCGCAACGTAGTTTCAAAAGCCGAGTCGACCTTCATGATCCGCTGATCTGCCTGGAGCAGTCCTTCAACGACACCCGGCATATGGAGCGTTCCTGCATTGGAGAGCACACAGACCTTCGTGCCGGGACTCCATCGGTTCCTGATCCGGACCGTATCACCGACGATCCGAAGAAATTCCGGATGCAGTGTAGGTTCACCATTCCCGGAAAAAGTGATCACATCGGGGGCTTTTCCTTTTTCCGCCAGATCTCTCAGCTTTTCTTCGAGGGCAGCTGCGACTTCGCCCGGGGTAGGCATGTATGGCTTTGGTCCCTTCTTATCGTGTTCCGGAGATGGATTCCATCCGCATTCACAATATATGCAGTTGAAATTACATACTTTCCTTGTAGCCGGCATCAGGTTGATCCCTAAACTGGAACCCAGACGTCTGCTGTGTATGGGACCAAATACGGGATTTTTAAAGTCCGGGTGTTCCATATCATTCCGGTTTAAGACTGATGTTTATCCTGGGTCTGAAGGATCTGGGCGCTGACAGGTAAAGGGGGACGGAATCCCGCACTTGCAAAGTATCTATGACGGCAAGCAACTTCCCGGAGGGAACGGCGTAAGACGAATCCCTGTCCATGCGCCATGCCTGTTTGTCCGAAGGATCGGCGGGGAGGATGCGTTTCAGAGATTGTTTCGCCACAAAATCATGTCTGCCGGATACCGTGTCGTTCAGCCAGTTGTTGAATCGTTCCACCAGGGCCTTTTGTTCATTCAGCCAGGTCAGACGTTGGTTGTATTCCGTCCTTTCCTCATTCAGGGTTCTGCGAACACGGGTCAGCAATGACTTGAAACGGGCAGGTCTGCCGGCATAGTATTCCATGGTGGCCAGGAATTGTTCTGTTGTATAACCATACTTTTCCAGGATGGGGGGATAGACCAGGGTGGAATCGGCCAGCCGGCTCAGTGTGCCGTCACGCTCGAGGATCAGGTCTGCCAGGAACATTTCACGCAGTACCACCCGAAAATCATCGCTTGAAATCCTCTTTCCCGCTTTGACACAGGAACAAAAAACCACTAAAAGGAAAAAAACGGTCAGTACACGCTTCATATACCCGCAAAGGTAAAGAAAATTGCGGTTTGCGCAGGCACCTGCACCGGCTGGCC
>LFSY01000141.1:28014-30600 GCA_001512865.1 Rikenellaceae bacterium DTU002
TACATGTTCTCTTCGTAACGGGGCAGGAAATGGAGCAGCCTGCCGTATTGTACGGTCGGGGAAGATTTCCGCCAGGTGAGCAGGCGGGATATGTACCTGTAGACATTTTCTTCCAGGGGATCGCGGCCTTCAGGCGTAAGGACCCTCGCAGGCATGGAGACCCGTTCTTCACCGTGACCCAGTTTTTTGCTATCCCTGGCAGCCAAAAGGACTTCAGTCCCGTAATAGATCTGGGGGATGCCCCTTGTGGTGGCAAGAAAGGCATAGGCCATTTTAAGCTTTTCAGGATTTCTGCCCAGCATTTCGTACATGCGGTTGACGTCATGGTTTTCTCCAAAGACAAGCAATTCGTTGGGATTCTTGTATACAAAATCGTTTGATATCATATTGTACAAGCGTACCATTCCCTGACCCCACTGTGGATCTCTGTCTTCTGTAAAGGCACGCGAGAGTTCTCCCATAAGGGAAAAATCCATCACGGTGGGTCCGCTGGGCCAGGGACCGCGCTCCCAGTAAGCCACCTGATGGGGATAATTGTACCAGCATTCCGCCAATACGGTCCCGTTGGGATATTCATTACGCAGGGCGGCAGTATAGGAGGATATGGCCGTTTCGTCCGAATAAGGGTACGTATCTATGCGCAATCCGGCCAATCCGGCATATTCTATCCACCAGACTGAAACCTGGATAAAATATTGCAGCACAAAGGGATTGCCCAGGTTCATGTCGGGCATGGAGGTATCGAACCATCCCTGAATGCAAAGTTCCCGGTCAATAGCGGCGGCATTGGGATCCATGTGGGTTATCATGGCATAGTTGGACCGTGTGAAACTGTCAAAGACGTGGATCCAGTCTTTGAAAGGAAGGTCCTGCATCCACCAGTGAGCCGTTCCGCAATGGTTGGGAACAAGATCCTGCAGGAAGGATATCCCCCTTGAAGCAGCTTCCCTAACCACTTCTCTGTACATTTGGTTGGTGCCGAAGCGGGGATCGATCCTGTAATAATCGGCACACGCATATCCGTGGTAGGATACTATCGGTTCATTGTCCAATGTCAGGGGTGTAGGCCAAATGGAGGTAACTCCGAGTTCCGCCAGGTAATCCAGGCTCATGCGGATCCCTTCCAGATCACCTCCGTGACGTCCGTAATCGTTGGCCGGATCTGATTTTTCGGCAGTACACGGGGTGGAATCGTTGACGGGATCACCGTTTATAAAACGATCGGGCATCAACAGGTATAGAACATCTGCAGGTGATATGCCTTCACGTTGTGCCGACCGCGGTTCGCGTGCCTGTAAGGTATAGGTGAAATCGAATTTCTTTTTTCCGTTGGTCCACCGGAGTGAATAGTCGCCCGGGCTTGCCCCTGAAGGGATGGCAATATCCAGAAAGAGGTAATTGGGACTGTCTGCCTTGTGAACGGCCGTTATCTCCATCCCGGGAGTAAGGGAGGTGACCGTACCCTGTCCCAGTCCGGGACCATAGATCATCAGCTGAAGAGGGGTTTCCATACCCACCCACCAGGAAGGCGGTTCTATACGTTCCACATGAGGTTTGCCTGTCATCCCGGCATAAGCAGCAGTTGTAACGGTCCAAAGCATGCTCATTAAAATGAATGTCCTTTTCATAGCGTTAGTTTAAAGTGAGAACAAGGTACCCGTGAGGTCCCATTTCCCAGGTATGTTCCGATGTAACGTTGTAACCGGTTTGGCCTTTCCAGTCGGTATACATCCCGTCTGCCTGCGTTCCTGTAAGACGGAAAGACACAGACTGGTCAGAAAAATTGAAGAGCGCCAGTACCCTGTTGCCTGCCGTTTCCCTGGTAAAGGCAAAGACAGAGGATGGTCCCGTATGCGGCACTTCTTTGAGGACGCCTCCGTACGGGGGCACCTGCAATGCCGCAGAGGATTTTTTAAACGTGATCAGCCCTTTGTAGAAGTCTTTGAAAAAAACACTGTCTGAAGGTTGAATATAGTCTTTCTCGAAGAACTCGAGGCGTTTGGTATTGCCTGCTTCCTGGCCTGTGTATATCAGGGGTATACCAGGCAGGACAAAAGTTAAGACGGCCATCTGCAAGACGGCTTCACCCATTCTTTCAAACTCGGTGCCGCTCCATGAATTCTCATCGTGATTGGAAGTAAAGAGCAAGGGAATGGCATTGGGACCGAATTCGGCAAGCATGTTTTTCAGATCGTTCCTGATGCTGTCTGCTTGCTTTTCACCGCGCGCCACGCTGTTCATAGTATGGTGCAACCTCCACGCATAGTAGGCATTGAAAGCCTTTTCCGTATTGACTGGATTTTCCGACTCGGCAAGCATAAAAATTCCGGGTTTGTGCTCTTTAAGGACCGGTACGGCCCAATTCCAGAAATCAACAGGCGTCAGATCTGCCATGTCGCATCGGAAACCATCTATATCAATGTCTTCCAACCAGAAAAGCATTTTTTCCAGCATAGCCTGGCGCATGTCCTGGTTTTCATAATTCAGACGCGCCACATCGGACCAGTCGTAGAGGAATTCGGCTTCCCCGTCGGGTCTTCTGATATACCAGTCTTCCTGATCCAACCATACGGCATCACGTGAGGT
>LFSY01000117.1 GCA_001512865.1 Rikenellaceae bacterium DTU002
CAGGAAAGCATATCACCTTACCTGACAAGGGATATATCCTCCATCACCCTGCTGGGCTCGGGCTTGTATCCCAACGGCTTTTCTTCCAATCCGCCTTTCCGGATAGACGGGAACATGGGGGGTTGTGCAGGAATTGCCGAGATGTTGCTTCAAAGCCACAGGGGATTCATTCACCTGTTGCCGGCCCTTCCTGAAGCCTGGTCGGGCAAAGGTTCATTCTCCGGTCTTTGTGCCGAAGGCGGTGCCGTGGTTTCCTGCCGGTGGGAAGACGGTCAGGTGCGCGAATTGTCGATCGAGGCGGCTGCAGACAACACTTTTATACTTAAAGTACCCGACAGTTTCCATCGTATAAAAGAGGACTTTATCCGTCTTCCCCTGAAAAAGGGAGACCTTATTACCTTGCATACAAGAAGTAACATAACCCATAAAAAACATGTCAGAATATTCAAATGATTTCCGCATAGGGTGCCATCTTTCGGCCTCTGCAGGCTACCTGGCCATGGCAAAAACCGCCGTAGGGATAGGAGCCAACACCTTCCAGTTCTTCACACGCAATCCCCGCGGAGGGACCGCAAAAGCGATCGATCCTGACGATGTGGAGGCATTTCTTGCCTTTTCCCGGGACAACGACATCGGTCCTATCCTTGCGCATGCATCCTACACGATGAACCTTTGTGCGGCCGAAACACGCATACGCGAGTTTGCTCTCAACACGCTGCTGGATGATCTGTACAGAATGGAATTCACCCCCGGGAACCTGTACAATCTCCATCCCGGAAGTCATGTGCAGCAGGGTGTGGAAAAAGGGATTGAACTCATTGCCGGAGCCCTGAACACTGCCATCACCAAAGACCAGACAACCTGGGTGCTGCTGGAAACCATGGCCGGAAAGGGTTCCGAGATAGGAAGCACTTTTGAAGAGTTGCGCATGATCATGGACCGCGTCTGGATACAGGACAGGCTGGGCGTATGCCTGGACACATGTCATATTTTTGATGCGGGTTATGACATCAAAGACAAAACCGACCAGGTCCTGGAAGAATTTGACCGGGTCATTGGCCTGGACAGACTGAAAGCCATCCATATCAACGACACTAAAAATCCCTTTGAGAGCCATAAAGACAGGCACGAAACCATAGGAAACGGGTACCTGGGACTGGAAACTTTTAGAAAAGTGATCAACCACCCCGGGCTCAGGGACCTTCCCTTCTACCTGGAAACACCCAATGAACTGCCGGGATATGCCAGCGAGATCGCCTTGCTGAAGACCGAACGCACCGGAACATAGGCTGCCAGGAAGCCGATCCCCAGCACGGTAAGGGAAACAAGCAACATGTCGGTCCACTGAACCTCCACCGGATAATCTGTCACCACAAAGCTCCCGGGTAGCGATATGAGTCCGAAACGGAACTGTACCCAACACAGGATCAGTCCCGCGGCCATCCCTGATACCCATCCCAGGATGGAGATAAGCCAACCTTCCATGACAAAGATCTTTTTTATCAGACCCGGACGAGCCCCCATGCCGGCCAGTACGGCAATGTCTTCCTTTTTTTCCAGGATAAGCATACTCAGGGAACTGAGGACATTGCAGGAAATGATCAGTAAGATGAATCCCAGCAGGATAAAAATGATGACCTTTTCTGTTGCCATCATTCTGTACAGGGTTTCGTTCTGCTGGTATCGTGTCAGGACCCTGAAGGAGGGTCCCAGGAGGTTCTCCAGGTCTTTCTTCAATGTCTTCAACGCTTTTTTCCCGTCAACCCTGATTTCTATATGGGAAAGTTTGTCCCCGTAGTCCAGGAGTCTTTGCGCCGTGGCCAGTGGGACCAGAAGGTGGTCCGAATCGTAATGTTGTTCTACTGCAAAGATCCCTCCCGGAAACAGCCTGGCACGCTGAAGGGATGCCATGGGATTCAAGGGGGAAAAAACGGCGTCTTTCCTGGGGTAATAGATCCACAGGGGATCGACAAAGGCTACATTGATCCCCATGGAATTGGCAAGGATCCGGCCAATAACGGCTTCTTCAACTTCTCCGAAATATACGTTGAAAGAGCCTGTGGTCAGGTGGTCCCTGAGTGGCGAGGTCGCTATGAAAACACTGTCCACCCCTTTCATGGTGGCTACGGCCTGCTGGTTTCTGTATTGCAAGAATACCGTTTCTTCTATGACGGGGCAAAAAGAAATTATGCGGGGATCGTTTTTCAGGCCCTGAAAGACATCGGGATCATTGATCGTTTTACCTGCTGCACTTTTCACTATGATGTCAGGATCGAATGTGTTGTACATCCCTTTGACCAGGTTGTCAAAACCGTTATATACAGACATGACCACCACCAGGGCCATGGTCCCCGTTGCGATCCCGACGGCACTGATTGCCGAGATCACATTGATGATCTGCCTTGATTTTTTTGCCCGCAGATACCTCCATGCTATAAAAAAGGCAAGTTTCAACGATCCGGCTGTTTATTTTTTCAACAATTCGTCAATATGCTGCGCATAATCGAGGGAGTCGTCCAGGAAAAACACCAGGTCCGGAACTATGCGCAATTGCCTGGCAACGCGGCGTCCCAGTTCTCCCCTTATACTCCTTGACTGTTCCTGTACCTGCTGAAGCACTTCCTGAGTTTTCTCTGACGGGAAAACGCTGATCCATGCGTGTGCAACGGAAAGGTCGGGACTGATGCGCACGTGGACAACGGAGATCATTGCGCCTCCGTACTGGGTCATGCCTTTTTCCTGGAAAATGACGGACAGGTCTTTTTGGATCTGACGTGCCACTTTCAGTTGTCTTGTATTGGATTCGGCTCCTGGTGCTTTCATGATCACGTGGCTTTAATGATAAAGTAATTTTTCTTTCCTTTCTGTACCAGCAGATACTTCCCCCTGATCAGGAAACGCTCATCCACCGCAAGGCCCCCGGCTGGCACCTTTTCTTTGTTCAGGCTGAGTCCTCCCCCCTGTATCAATTTACGACATTCTCCTTTGGATGGCATAACAGAGGTGTTGACGGCAAGGAGCTCCACCGCATCCAGCGGCAGATCCGAAAGGGAAATGTCAAATTGAGGAACGCCTTCAAAAACAGATAAAAAAGTCTCTTCATCCATTGACATCAGTTGTTCACGTGTCCCGTTCCCAAAAAGGACCCTCGAGGCTGCAACAGCTTTGTTATATTCCTCTTCTCCATGTACCATAACTGTTACACATCCGGCCAGTACGCTTTGCAATAATCTTTTATGAGGTTCGTTCCTGTGTTCTGCTATGTGCTTTTCAATGGTATCCCTGGACAAAAGGGTAAATATCTTAATATATTTTTCCGCATCATCATCACTCACGTTCATCCAGAACTGATAAAAGGCATATGGCGTTGTTCTTTTTGGGTCCAGCCAGACATTGCCCGACTCTGTCTTTCCGAATTTCCCGCCGTCGGATTTTGTTATCAGAGGACATGTAAGGGCAAAGCTTTCTCCTCCTTCCTTTCTTCGTATAAGCTCAGATCCAGTGGTTATGTTCCCCCACTGGTCCGAACCGCCCATCTGGAGTTTGCATCCGTAGTGCCTGTACAAATGCAGGTAATCATACCCCTGCAGCAGCTGGTAGGTAAACTCAGTAAAGGACATCCCTTCGGATTCTTCCCCGGACAGTCTTTTACGGACCGAATCCTTGCTCATCATATAGTTCACCGTAATATGCTTTCCAATATCACGGGCAAAATTTAAAAAGGTGTAATCCTTGGTCCAGTCATAGTTGTTCAGCATCAGGGCCCCGTTAGGTTTTGCCTGATCAAAATCAAGGAACTTTGTCAACTGTTTCCCGATACATTCCTGGTTGTGGCGCAAGGTTTCTTCGTCCAAAAGATTTCTTTCGGAAGACTTCATGGACGGATCCCCGATCATTCCGGTCGCTCCTCCGACCAGAGCGATAGGCCTGTGCCCGCAATTCTGAAAATGTCTTAGCATCATAACGCCTACCAGGTGTCCTATGTGAAGCGAATCGGCAGTGGGGTCTATCCCCACATAGGCAGTGGTCATTTCCCTGTTAAGCAACTCTTCCGTCCCGGGCATGATGTCGTGGATCATTCCCCTCCATGTCAGTTCTTCCACAAAATTATTCTTCTTCATCCTCTGTCTTGGTATATTTTGTGCAAAGGTAAAGAATAAAAATGTGTACTTTAGTGGGATATTTTATTTTTATGGCAAAGAGACTTTTTATCCTGGCCCCGCTGCTGTTCCTTACGATTTCCTGTGACTGGTTCAGGGATCCCGAAAAGGAAGAAGCCCCGCTGCTTACCCAAAAGGTCAACCAGTACATGCTGGACCTGATGGAAGAAGTCTACCTGTGGGAAAAACACATCCCGGATACCTTCGATATCCGTTACGAATTCGATGCATTTGATTTTTATGAAAAGTTGTGCTACCGGACCGAAGACCGGTGGTCTTTCATCACCGACGACGTACAAACCCTGCTTGAAGGAGGCGAAGGCGTTGAAACGACCTTCGGTTATTCCCTTGCCTTTGGCACTTTTTCAAATACCGGCAATTATTTTGCCATAATCCAGTACGTGTATCCCCAGACTCCGGCCTCGGAGGCGGGACTCGAAAGGGGCAGCATCCTGGTGGAAATGAACGGAGAGCCCATCACCAAAGACAATTACAGGAACCTTTTTTATGCACCCTCCCTGCAGCTGACACTGGGAGAACTCAAAGACGGTGCCATCCACAAGGCCGGAAACGTTTCCTTACTTTCCCGCAAACAAAGCCTGAATCCGGTGATCGCTTACAATATCATCGAAGACGGCAACAGGAAAGCAGGCTACCTGTGCTATTCAGATTTCTTTGGCAATTCCCAGGATCTGTTTTTTCCCGTATTTCAGGAATTCAAATCAGCAGGCGTAACCGATGTGGTTCTGGATCTTCGGTATAACCTGGGCGGTTACCTTACTGCCGCCCGGGCTCTTGTGGGTGCACTTTGTCCGGCAGAATGCCTGACCGGGAACACCGTGCTCATCTCCAAATCCTGGAACGACCTGTACCAGAAATACTGGAACGACAACAACCGCAACGATATGTTGTATGAATATTTCCCGAAATTTTCCGAGACACCTGTGAACCTGGACCTTTCACGGCTGTTTATCTTAACCGGGGCCAACACCGCCAGCGCTTCCGAACTAACCATATGCGGATTGGACCCCTATATGGAAATCATTAAGATCGGGGATGTGACAAGGGGGAAATATACCGCCGCCATGGTGTTTCACCCCGAAAAAGATCCCCAGATAGAAAACTGGGGAACACAGGCCATTGTTTATAAATACGCGAATGCGCTGGGTGTTACTGATTTTAAGAACGGGTTCGTCCCGGATTATCCTGCAGAGGATATGCTCCTGGAAAACGTGTATCCCCTGGGACACCCTTCCGAATCTCTCCTGGCCCGTGCACTGGCATTAATGGGCATACACGTGGAGGCTCCTTCACAAACGTGTGCCCTCAAGAGTGTTTCCGGGTTCCGTTTTGACCACACCTTCCTGTCTAAACCGACAGGTCTCTATAACCATTTAATTGACAAATAATTCAAGTATAGATGAAATCCGTCAAATCCATTATCATCCTGACGATCCTGGTTTTTCTTGCCATTCCGTCACCTTCTTTCGCCCAACTTTTTCGTGCTGAACGCACCTCCCTGGAAACGCAATTGACATCCATTCCTGAAGTGACCGAGGTCTTTGCCCTGGAAAGCTCCGAGTTTGGGGAAAAATACAGGATTCGCATACGCCAGATGGTCAATCACAATGACATCACATACGGGTTCTTTGAACAACGCGTATTCCTCATGCATGCGGGCTTTGACCGTCCAACGGTTCTCGTAACGGAAGGCTATGCCGCCTCTTATGCGGCCAATCCCCGTTACCGGGAAGAATTGTCAAGGATGTTCAACGCCAACCTGGTGGTTGTAGAGCATCGTTACTTTGGTGAATCTGTTCCCTCTCCACGCAGGTGGGAATTTCTCGACGGCAGGTCTGCCATGACCGACCTGCATAAGATCCGCCAGATGCTCGCCCCGCTGTATCCGGGAAAATGGATTGCCACGGGAATCAGTAAGGGCGGACAAACGGCCCTGATGTACAGGACATTGTTCCCCGATGATGTGGATATAACGGTTTGTTACGTCGCTCCGTTATGCCAGGGGGTGGAAGACGGCCGTCACGAACCGTTTATTGCCAACAAGGCAGGAACGCCGGAAGCACGCCAGAAGATACTGGATTTCCAGAAAGAGGTCCTCAACCGCCGGGACAGTCTGATGCCTCTTTTCAATTCGTTCTGTGATTCTACGGGTCTGACATTCACAAGGCCTGTAAATGAGATATTTGATTATTGTGTATTAGAGTATTCCTTTGCCTTTTGGCAATGGGGTACCGATCCCGCTTCCATTCCTGCCCGGAACGAAGCCGACAGGGTACTGTTCGCACACCTGATGCAAATTGCCTCTCCCGATTATTTTGTCAGGGACTCTCCAATGATGCCTTTCTTCATACAGGCCTCCCGGGAACTGGGCTATTACGGGTATGACACCAAACCGTTCCGGTATAAAGTGCCCCGGACCCGTTTTGTTCCTGAAAAAGAAAAAAAGAATCTCACCGGGAAAAACTCAAAAGAGGAGCAGTCAGGGGAAGAGCAAACGGCCCTGGAAGCTGACACCACAGGAACTCCTGCGGGAAAATGGGTAACCCGTAAGTATCCGGCTATGGAATTAAAAAATGCCGGAGGCTATCTCAAAGAACTCTTCCTTCCCGATTTCTACAAACCGCGCTTTAACAGGTCCCTGTACCGTTTGCAAAGGGATTTTGTAAAACAGACTTCGTTGCCCCTGGTTTTCGTATACGGCGAGTGGGACCCCTGGAGTGCGGCAGCCGTCACGGACCCGGGGAAACCCAATGT
>LFSY01000105.1 GCA_001512865.1 Rikenellaceae bacterium DTU002
AGGAATGTCACTATGGACGGATCGATGTCCCCGGTGCGTGTGCCCATGACCAATCCTTCGAGCGGGGTGAATCCCATGGATGTGTCTATGGATTTGCCTTCCTTGACGGCGGTTATGGAAGAACCGTTGCCCAGGTGGCAGGTGATGACTTTGGCTTTATTGAAATCCAGCCCGGCCAGTTCACAACCTTTGCGGGCTACGAATTTATGACTTGTACCGTGAAAACCGTAACGCCGGATATCGTATTTTTCATATAATTCCACAGGGATGGCATACATATAGGCATGGTCCGGCATGGTCTGGTGGAAGGCTGTATCGAAAACGGCTACCTGTTTGACATGGGGCAGTAGCTTGTCGACGGCCTCGATCCCGAGCAGGTGGGCGGGGTTGTGCAGAGGAGCCAGTCCGGCAAGCTTTCTGATGTTGCGCTTCACTTCCTCGTCTATCATGACGCTGTCCTTGTAATACTTGCCACCTTGTGCCACACGGTGACCTACTGCCTGGATCTGGGTAAG
>LFSY01000023.1 GCA_001512865.1 Rikenellaceae bacterium DTU002
ACAACACAGGACGAATCGCAGGGAGCCATTACCGTGGGCACACAATTGGCCGGGAGACCCTACCCCTATGCAGGCTTTTACGCCGGGGGGAACAAGACTTCCACCGGTTCCCGGAGAGAACGTCTTAACACCAACATCAGGTTCATAACACACCTTCCCCGGGTGGGAATGGTCGTGACACTGACGGCACAGCTGGTGCTCATGGACAGGACATCCTATATATGTGAATGGGGAAACCAGGTGCAGACATATTACTACGATGACAAAGGTTCCCGGTATTCGGGCCAGTGGGCTTATCTTGACGACAAATGGACAAAGCGGGTAAATCCCCTTTATATCATGGACCTGAGCGGTAACGTGATCCCTTTTACCCAGGAAATGGAAAACGACATAAGGTACCGCGAACTGATAGGCACAACCAACAAGGCAACCTATTACCAGGGTTCCCGCTATCCTGTTTACGGGATACTGAACGTGCGTCTGACAAAAGAAATCGGGAAATGGGCTTCGATCTCGTTTTATGCCAATAACTTTCTGAATTTTGATCAGCTGGTGACCGAAAAGATATCCCGGACTGCTTATGCCCGCAACCTGCCGTTCTATTTTGGGGCCGAGGTGAAATTTACTTTATGAGAATGAACCGTAAAAGATGCCATATGCTTTCCCTGCTCGCCGGATTGGTTCTGGCCGGTTTCCTTACGGGTTGTCTGGAAGTGGAGCCCCGGTATTCGGTCATTACCGTTTCACTTCAGGCTCCCGGCGAACAGCCGGGACTCGATATGACGCTCATTAAGGTCAGGGCACAGGGTGTTGAAGAACCCGTCTTTTACCAGACATATGCAGATGCCTCGGGAAATGCATCCCTCAAGGTGAGCCCGGGTCGCTATACACTGCTGGTATCTGCCATCTATACGGAAGGTTTTTCTGTAAGTGCCTCACATCCCGAATTTCTTGCCCTTCCTTCCGAAACATCATCTTTTTCCCTGAAACTTGACATGGCCCTGTCTGGCGGCATCATATTCAGGCAGGTCTATTATGCAGGAAGCAGGACACTGGAAGGGGCCAATTACACCAAAGACCAGTTCCTGGAACTCTACAACAATACCGATCAGGTGTATTACCTGGATTCTCTTTGCATAGGAGCCCTGGCTCCGGCCAATTCGACGGTTTCCAACAATCCCTGGATGGGCCGGGATACGGTTGGCTTGTTTCAGATGACCTGGATGATACCCGGAAGCGGAACAGATTATCCTCTGGGTCCCGGTGAATCTGTTGTGCTGGCGTTCAATGCCGTGGACCACACGTCGCGCAGTTTCCCGGGACTGGACCTGTCGAAGGCTCATTTCGGTTTTTATGACGAGGCTTTGCCCAATCATGAAAAGCATCCCGACGTACCTGCCCTCAGAAGAATTTTTGCGGGTCAGGGGACAGCCTATACCATGAGTGTTCACTCTCCTGCCCCTGTCATTTTTCGCCCGGTTATGGGAGTGACCAGGTGGCTGGAAGATGCGGCAACCTGGCAAAATTATCAGCCGGGGAGCAGCAGCGGCTTGAAGTACCTGCACATACACCGTTCGTGGATACTGGACGGGGTGGAATGCGTGCAGAATCCGGCAAGTGCTCTCAAACGGCAACCTACGTCGGTAGATGCCGGATATACCTGGCTGCAGCAGGGCCCCAACAGGGGGACATCGGTCATACGGAAAATCAGTGAGACATTACCCGGAGGACGCGTCATATACAGCGATACCAACAATTCAGCCGAAGATTTCCTGGGAGATGTTCCGGCGGCACCTGTATTAAAACCGTTATGGAAATGAAAAAGACCCTCTTTCTTCTGTCTGTCGTCCTGGCAGGACACTTTTCCCGCGCACAGGCCCAGGATTTGGAGAAGTTGTTATGGGACAATCCGTGGCTGAACAGATCAAATGTGGCAGGCATGGCTTTCTCGGGGAGGGATTATTCAGATATTTCCCTTTACGGTACCTACAGAGGCGGCTCATTCAGGAACGTTTACGATCCGGTTTCCTGCAACACTTTCGGATTGCAGACAAGATCCTACGTCCATAGGGGAAATGTTTTCCTGAGCGGATCGTTCCAGTATGAATACCAGTCAAGAAAGGACCAGCAGTGGCTGGGTTTGCAGGATCCGTACAAAACGCCTTTTATGCTTGCTGACAGCGTGGCTGGCGCCTATGCACTGGAAACGTACAGGATGCATGCTGCCGTTGCGGTCCCGGTCTCAAAAAAGCTGACACTGGGAGGATCTCTGTCCTACAACGCCCGGAGCGGGGCAAAACACAGGGACTTGAGGAACAGTGACCTGTACATGGATTTTGAGATTTCACCTTCTCTTGTCTATCAAAGCGGTCCGGCCCGTATAGGGGCTCATCTGTATTTTCGCCGCATCACCGAGCAGGTGGACTTCACTCAGGTAGAGACAAGTACCAATAAGATACTGTTCTCGTTTTCCGGCTTGTGGTTCAATACCCGGCAGGTTTTCACGACGTCCGCACCCCGGACACGTCTGCTGAAGGATCATCTTTACGGTGGCGGGCTGACAGCCCAGTATACCGTCGGAAAGTTTTCTCTGTACGACCATTTTTCCGCCGGATTCAGGGACCAGAGCCAGCGTGAAGACGTAGTACTGGCTAAAAAATTCGGAGATGTCCGGGAGTGGTCGTGGGAAAACACACTTATTTTATATTACGGGGAACGTCACAGGCTTGTGGCAGAAGCTTCCCGCGTTGGGCTCACAGGATACCTGCCCGTGCAGCGGCAGGAGCTAAACGAAGCGTCCCGGCTCTGGGAATGGGTACAATATGGTTCGATCCCTTCCTTTGTACAGGAAACCTTCGTTATGGGTCTCAATTACTCGTACAGGGTCCCGCGTAACGAAAGTTATGATTCCTGGAGGTTTTCTGCCGGTATGAACCGGATGCAGTTCATGCAGCAGTGGGTCAGGTATCCTGTGTCGGTACAACGATCATGGGACCGGCTGGATGCCTTTGTGAACCTGACAAAAAACTGGTCCCTGAAACATGCGATGCTTGATCTGTCACCCGAATTCTCATACGGAACCGGCAGCCTGACGGCAACAGATCCTGAAGCATTACCGGATCCGGCAGACCTGCAGAGCATAGGATTTGAAAACCCTGATCAGTTTTTCCTCAGGGAACAGGCCGCGAAGGAAAATGAGTACATGACATCCCCGCGCCTTTCCGCCGGGCTCAGGCTCAGGATTATTTTTTTTGGAGGCCGGAACAGGAATTTGAACCTGTTTGCCGAAACAGGATACAGGTACATGCGTTCCCTCTCTGCAGCCAACAGGACATTTCATTCTGCCGGGTTGAATATCGGCGTATTATTCTGATGTATATGAAAAAAATAGTATTAAGTTTCATTTTAGGTTCTTTGTTATGCAACCACTTGGGTGCAGACGAAGGTATGTGGCTGGTCAACCTTCTGGAAAAAAACCTTATAAGACAGATGCAGAAAACAGGGATGAAAACCGATCCTTCGCTGATTTTCGACAATGACAGGGTCACATTGTCGGATGCTATAGTTTCCATGGATTTCGGATGTACCGGTTCGATCATTTCCGATAAGGGTTTGCTGATCACAAACCATCACTGTGCCTTTTCAGATATTCATTCCTTCAGTACCGATGAGGTCAATTACCTGGAAGAAGGTTTCTGGGCAAGGAATGCCTCGGAAGAAAAACCGGTCCCCGGGAAAAGCGTATACTTTCTTCGAAAGGTATTTGATGTGACCGACAGGGTTCTGGAGCTGAGGGATTCTTTACCTGCCCGAAGGATGTACGCCACACTGGAAAAAGAATACCAGGAACGGACAGGGTATGAAAGTATGTGTGCCTCTATGTGGAACGGATCTTCATATTATATGTATTGCTATCAGAAATACGGCGATGTCCGCCTGGTGGGGGCCCCCCCCGTATCCATAGCGGCTTTCGGAGGAGAAACAGACAACTGGGCATGGCCTCAGCAGAAAGCGGATTTTGCACTCTACAGGGTATATACGGCGCCTGACGGTGCTCCTGCTGCATACGATCCGGAAAACGTCCCCCTCGTCCCGGTCGCCAAATTGACGATCAACGCCCGGGGTGTGCGTAACGGGGATTTTGTGATGGCTATGGGATATCCCTACAGGACAAACAGGTACAACTCTTCATTCGGTATCCGTGAAATGCAGTCGGTAACTTATCCCGTTTTGGTTCAGGCCACAGGTGCCCGCCTGGAGATCATGAGAAACTGGATGGAAAAGGACCCGGCTATCCGGTTGCGTTATGCCGATACCCATTTCAGTATTTCTAACGTATCTGAACTCAGGGCCGGAGAAGTGCTCAGTCTTGTACGACATCGTGTGGCGGAATCCCGGGAAGAAGAGGAAGCGCTTCTGCAACAGTGGATTGATTCGGATCCCCTGACGAAAGAAAAGTGGGGGTCCCTGCTCAGGGATATGGAACATGCTTACGCTGCTACGGAGGAAATCGCAGCGGCAAGGGAATGGTACCGGCAGACGCTCATCTCGTCCCAGTTTCTTCTGATGGCCCGGCGGGTTGCCGGTCTCAGGGCTGAGACAAGAAGAAGTGAATCCGATACGGTGGATTGCAGGCTGGAAGGTTTCAGGAATTACTACGACAGGATGATCCAGTATTATGACGGGTACCATCCTTCGCTCGAGAAGGAATGGTTCGTAAGGGCCCTTTCCGATTTTTGCACGCGTGTTCCCCGTAAATTCTGGGGTGACTACCTGTTGTCCCGTTACGAGGAGAATGAAGGAGATACCGGCAAACTGGCCGAATATATATTTGAAAATTCGGTGTTCCGGACAAGGGAGAGTTTTGAAAGGTATTTTCTGGATCCCCGGCATATAGACCGGGTGCTGGAAGATCCCGCATGCCGGCTTAACGCAAGTTTCGGGATCCAGCTATATAACGCGGAAGAAAAAAAGATCCTGGGAGATCTGGAACTAAGGAATCTGGAAACACAATACGGAAGAGCCTTGTACGCATTCAGAAAGGCACGGAACAGGTCTCAGTACCCCGATGCCAATATGACCATGCGGCTCACTTACGGGACGGTGGGGCCGCTGTATCCCCAGGATGGTGTTATGTACAACTGGTTCAGTACCACGCAGGGTCTATGGGACAAATGGAATCCTTCCGATTACGAGTTTCGCATCACAGAACCGTTCAGGGAGGTACTCGGTACAGCGGACTGGGGACGGTGGGCTGACAGAAAAACCGGAAGGATGCACGTGAACTTCCTGTGCGATCTTGACATAACAGGAGGTAACTCAGGATCCCCCGTGATGGATGACCGGGGAAGGCTGGTAGGGCTTGCTTTTGACGGGAACAAGGAATCCCTGGCCGCTGACACGTTTTTTCACCCCGAACTCAACAAGTGCGTGACCCTTGATATCCGCTATGCTTTGTGGATCATCGAAAAATACGCAAAGGCACAGTATTTGTTCAATGAAATGAACCTATATTTTTAACCTTAAATGAATTTTTTATGAAAAAGTATGAATGCGATTTGTGCGGGTATGTATATGACCCGGCTGAAGGAGATCCTGACAATGGAATAGCTCCCGGAACTGCCTTTGAGGATATTCCCGATGATTGGGTTTGTCCGCTTTGCGGGGCAGGAAAAGAAGATTTTTCTCCTTTGTAGGTTTTCCCGCCTCACATCGGTGACATCCCGGGAGGACGGCATTTTTTTTGAAAGTGGATGCAGTATCAAAGGTTTTCATGCATTTTAAGTATGTATTTAAATCTTATGTCTATGAAATCCCTGATGCATGTATTGATCGTAGCCGTCCTTGCCGGGCCTGTCACGTTATCCTGTTCCAAATGGAACGATCCCAAAGAAAGGGAAGATATTGTTCTGACCAAAGTACAGCAGGACATCCTGGAAAACGGCAATGTGTTTGCCATTGATCTTTTCCGGGAAATGAGCCGGGAGCTTGGGGGAAAGAACCTTTTCATTTCCCCGTTAAGCGCGTCACTGGCATTGTCGGCCGTAACCAACGGGGCTTCCGGGCCCACACTGGAAGACATGAAGGCCACCCTTGGCTTTGAATCGTTTTCCATGGCCGATATGAACGGTTTCTACAAACACCTTGTCCCTGCTCTAAAAAAGGTGGATAACACGGTTAACCTTTTGGTTGCCAATGCGGTATGGATTGAGCAGACATTTCCTGTGAAAAGCCCGTTCATCAGTGCGCTGCAATCGTATTATGAGGCATCGGTTAACAAACTGGACTTCAGAGATCCTTCAGCACCCGGTGTGATCAACAAGTGGTGTGCTGACAACACCAACAATCTCATCAGGAAAGTTATTGACGAGATTCAGGCCGATTACATGCTGCTTTACACCAATGCCCTGTATTTCAAGGGCAAGTGGAAAAACACATTTGATAAGGAAGTAAGCTGGCAGGGCTCGTTCCAGTCCCTGTCCGGAACTACCCGGACGGTCACCTATATGGAACAGACCGAAGATTTTCGCTATACCAGGGGCAACAAGGTTTCCGTTGCGGAAATTCCCTACGGGAACCAGGCTTACAGTATGATCATCGTATTGCCTGACACCGGGATATCCGTGATGGATGTGGCCACTTCACTTACCTGGGATCAGTGGAAAGGCTGGATAAACGGACTTTCAGCTGCAGAGCTGAATTTACGTATTCCCCGTTTTGAACTGGAATTTGATTCGGAAGAGTATATGATCCCCGTGCTGACACGCATGGGTATGGGTTCCGCTTTTGATCCTTCACGGGCCGATTTTATCAATATCAGTGATATTCCTCTGTTCATTGATCTGCTAAAGCAAAACACGTACATCAAGGTAGATGAGGAAGGAACGGAAGCAGCAGCCGTTACGACCATCGGTTTCAGGCTCACTTCGGCCGGACCCGGACAAACCATACCGTTCCATGCGGACAGACCGTTCCTGTATTTCATCAGGGAACAAAGTACCGGCACCATTTTGTTTGCCGGTCTGATGGCCGATGTTTAGAAAGATATGATCTCGTGATAGACCCGGATGGCAAAATTGTCCGTCATTCCTGCAATGTAGTCGATCACCGCCCTGCGGTACTGAATCTGGTCGGCAATGTCGTATATGATGTCATTGCTGAAATGTGCCTTATCTCTTTCTGTCAAATCAACCGCACTGTATTTGATGAGCCACTCATGAAAGTATCTGAGCAGGACAGGAAATTTTGACGTGTTGGCAGCAATCTGTTCCAGCACGTCTTTTCCGTAAAATCCGTCCAGAAAATCAAATATCGTATGGATGATGCACCGGGCGTACTCTTTATAGTAGAGCAGACGGGGGTGGTAATAGATATGGCGGTAGTTGAACTCTTTTACATCTACCAGCAGATTGAAATACCTGGGAGAGAAATGCATGCCTTCTTCGGGAGAGGAATTCCTGCAGATGTCCTTGATAAACAGCTCTATCAGGGCCGTGTTGTTGACGACCCCCGGGGAATCGGGTATCTTTCGCATCAGTTTGTTCAGCTCCTCCAGCCTGTCCGGCTCCAGCAGGTTCAGTTCGATGGCATCTTCAATATCCCTTCCCAGGTAGGCGATCTTGTCCGAAAGTTTTACTACGCAGGCTTCCCAGGTAAAGGGCATGTATTGATTGGGCCTTTCGATCTGTTCCAGGTCAATGGCGCCGGGTCGGGGGAACAGTCCGTTTTCATCCGTTTCACCGCAATGGGATATGATACCGTCACGAACCGCGTAAGTCAGTCGCAGGTTTTTGTGCATGTTGGAGGCATTGGGCAGGGTAGCGATTTTGTCAGCGGTATACAATCCGTTCTTTTCGTGCCAGAAAGATCCGTCCCATTGCTGCATGATCTCTGAAAGCAGTGTTTCCCCTTCGTGACCGAATGGACTGTGTCCCAAATCGTGCCCCAATGCTATGGCTTGTGTCAGTTCCGTGTTCAGGCCCATGAATTTGGAGATCGTGTAACTGATAGACACCACATGGTTCACGTGTTCCATACGGGTACATATATGGTCGTTCTGGGTGGCGAAAAAAACCTGCGTTTTATGTTTCAGCCGCCTGTAGGAAGTACAATGGAGGATTCGGGAATAATCCCGGTAAAACTGGGAGCGTGTATCATCCGGTTTGTCTTCTGAAGGAATAAAATCGCCTCCCCTCTGCAGGGATTGTTCCCATTTGTCATGGGCTCTGCCCAGTTGATGATTTAAAAATCTGTCGGGCACCATACGGGTTTTCATGATCGTATTGTTTATTTTATCCCGCGAAGCCTTTTCTCCCAGGCCCAGGCCTTTTCAAGTGTCTGTTCAACGGAACATGCAGCTTTCCAGCCCAACACCGTGTTGGCCAGGGAGGTGTCAGCCCAAACCGCTTCCACATCTCCTTCGCGCCGTCCGGTAATCCTGTATTTCACAGGAACCTTGTTTACTGCCTGGAATTTGTTCACCAGCTCCATGACAGAAATTGGCTTGCCTGTACCTACATTGAATATGTCGCAGGAACCTGTCCGGTCGGTTCTGACCATATGCTTCAGTGCAGAGACGTGTGCAGCGGCCAGGTCCACTACATCGATGTAATCCCTGAGGGCAGTGCCGTCCGGTGTGTTGTAGTCGTTCCCGTAGATCTGCAGTTCTTCACGGATCCCTGCAGCCGTTTGCGTGATAAAGGGTACCAGGTTGTTGGGGACTCCGCGCGGCAATTCGCCTATCATGGCCGAGGCATGTGCGCCGATGGGGTTGAAGTACCTCAGGATGATGCCTTTAAGAGTGGGGTGTGCCCTAACGGCATCGGCCAGGATGTCTTCACAGATTTGCTTGGTGTTCCCGTAGGGACTTGCTGCCGGTTTGCGGGGGGTTTCTTCCGTGACAGGCAGTATATCGGGCTGTCCGTAAACGGTGGCAGATGAAGAGAATACCACGTTGCCGCCACCGTTCTCCACCATAATCTCAAGTAAAGTCATGAAAGAAGTCAGGTTGTTGTGATAATACATTAGCGGCTTGTACACGCTTTCCCCAACGGCCTTATAACCGGCAAAATGAATGGCTCCGTCAATGGCATGCTCTTCAAAAATCTTTTTCAGCTGTCTTTTGTCACAGCAATCCGCCTTATGGAACGGGATCTTTTTTCGGGTAATTTTTTCTACACCTTCCAGGCATGTAGTATCGGCGTTGGACAGGTTGTCTGCCACAATCACTTCATATCCTGCCTGTATGAGTTCAACAGCGGTATGACTTCCTATGAAGCCCGCGCCTCCGGTAATAAGTATGGTTTTCATAACTGCAAAGATAGAAAAAAGAAACGGGTATAAAAAAAGGCTCCCAGGGGAGCCTTTTTTTGTTCAACTGACTGTCATTCAGCCTTCTGTTATGGCTGCCTGCGCTGCTGCCAGACGCGCTATGGGAACCCTGAAAGGCGAACAGGATACGTATGTCAGTCCCATTTTGTAACAGAAACGTACTGATTGGGGGTCGCCTCCGTGTTCACCGCAAATTCCCAGTTTGATAGCGGGATTGGTGGCCCGGCCTCCCAGGATGGCTGTTTCAATCAGCTTGCCTACGGATTTTTCGTCAATATGCTGGAAGGGATCAAAGGGGAGTATTTTTTTGTGGATATACTCACCCATGAAAGAGCCGATGTCATCCCTCGAAAAGCCGAAAGTCATCTGTGTAAGGTCGTTGGTTCCAAAAGAGAAGAATTGGGCTGTTTTGGCCATATCATCAGCTACCAGGGTTGCCCTCGGGATTTCGATCATGGTGCCGTAAAGGTATTCGAAAGCAATACCAAACTGATCCTGAACCTCCTTATGTACCCTGTCGGCAATCACTTTCTGATCATCCAGTTCCTTAACCGTTACCGTTACCGGGATCATGATCTCGGGTTTGGGATTGTGCCCTTCCTTGATCAATTCTGCCGTTGCGGTGAAAATGGCACGGAACTGCATTTCCGAGATCTCGGGATAAGATACGCCAAGGCGCACGCCGCGGTGTCCCATCATGGGATTGACCTCGTGAAGCTGTTCTCCGCGTATTTTTACTTCATCCACAGAGATGCCCAGATCTTTGGCCAGTTCTTTTTGTTTGTCGTGCGTCTGCGGAACAAACTCGTGCAGGGGAGGATCCAGCAGGCGGAAGGTAAGGGGCAGTCCGTCCATGACCCGGAGGGTTTCCTTGGCGGCAGATTTCACATAGGGAGCCAGCTCATGGAGCGCCAGTTTTCTTTCTCCTACGGTGTCAGAAAGGATCATCTTGCGAAGTTTACTTAGGGGCGCCTCGGAATTCAATCCGTAAAACATATGTTCTATACGGAAGAGGCCTATCCCTTCGGCTCCGAAGTTCAGCGCCATCCGCGCGTCTTCAGGAGTATCGGCATTGGTGCGGACCCCCATGGTACGGAAAGAATCCACCATCTTCATGAATTCCTGGAACCTCGGATTTTCAGAGGCGTCCATGGTTTCGATGGCTTTGTCGTATACAAACCCACGTGTCCCGTTCAGGCTGAAAACGGTCCCTTCGGTATATTTTTTGCCGTTGATGGTGAGCACCCGTCTGGTAAGGTCAATGTGTACAGCTTCGCAACCAACAATGGCGCATTTGCCCCATCCACGGGCCACCAGTGCAGCGTGGGAAGTCATCCCTCCGCGCGCGGTGAGCAGACCGTCTGCGGCACGCATTCCCTCCACGTCTTCCGGGTTGGTCTCTTCCCTGACCAGGATTACCTTTTTACCCGCTTTGTTCCACTTAACGGCATCTTCGGCGGTAAATACGATCTGTCCCACAGCTCCCCCCGGACCGGCAGGCAACCCTTTGGCTACCACTTCGGCCGCTTTTTCGGAGGCAGGATTTAATATGGGATGTAAAAGTTCATCCAGTTGCGAGGGAGCTACACGCATGACGGCGGTCTTTCTGTCAATAAGTCCTTCCAGCAACATGTCCATCGCCATGTTCAGAGCGGCCACACCGGTGCGTTTCCCCACGCGGCACTGAAGCATCCACAAACGTCCGTCCTGAATGGTAAATTCAATATCCTGCATGTCCCGGAAGTGGGCTTCCAGATTTTTCTGGATCTGGTTGAGTTCCCCATACACTTTGGGCATGGATGATTCCAGGGAATGCAGATGTTTGTTCTGATCGTTCTTGGTAGATTCGTTCAGGGGATTGGGCGTACGGATACCCGCAACCACATCTTCACCCTGGGCATTAACCAGCCATTCTCCGTAGAATTTGGCTTCCCCGGTAGCCGGGTTACGGGAAAAGGCCACACCGGTAGCCGAGTTGTCCCCCATATTGCCGAACACCATGGACTGAACGGTAACGGCAGTACCCCATTCATCGGGAATGCCTTCTATCCTGCGGTAGGAAATGGCACGTTTTCCGTTCCATGATTTGAAAACGGCACCAATGCCGCCCCAAAGCTGTTCCATAGCATCGTCAGGAAAAGGTTTGCTGAGTATCTGGACAACGCGTTTCTTGAACATGTCGCACAGTGTGATCAGATCTTCTTCAGTAAGTTCCGTGTCGTTCCTGTATCCCTTGTCTGCTTTCATCTGGTGCAGCAAGCTGTCCAGCTGAAGGCGTATTCCCTTGCCTTCGGCTGGTTCGATGCCTTCGGCTTTTTCCATCACTACATCTGAATACATCATAATGAGACGACGGTACGCATCGTAGACGAAACGCGGATTGCCTGTCTTTTTGATCAGTCCGGGAATGGTCGCTGAACAAAGGCCAATGTTCAATACGGTTTCCATCATGCCCGGCATGCTACTTCTTGCGCCCGAGCGGCAGGATACCAGCAGGGGATTTTCGGGATCACCAAAACGGGACCCCATGATGTCTTCAGTCTTCTTCAAAGCCTGGGCGACTTCTCCGGCCAGCCCCTTGGGATAATTGCACCCCAGGTCGTAATATTCGGTACAACATTCCGTGGTTATGGTAAATCCTGCGGGAACAGGGATTCCCAGCAAACACATCTCCGCCAGGTTGGCACCTTTGCCACCCAGCAGATTTTTCATTGAACCGTCACCGTCGGCAGTTTTTCCGCCAAAGCTGTAAACTCGTTTGATTTCTGACATAAAAAATTGTATAAGGTTAGATTATTGATAAATATCAGGTTGGGGGCTGCAAAATTATAAAAAAGTTACAATATATTGCCGGCAACTTCTGCCAATCGGCTCCGCTCCCCCTTGACAAGGTTCACGTGAGCAAAAAGATCCTGTCCCAACATTTTGTCAGTCAGATAGGTAAGTCCGTTCGAATGCATATCGAGGTAAGGCTGGTCAATCTGGTGAATATCTCCGGTAAAGACCAGTTTGCTGCCTTCCCCTGCGCGGGTAATTATGGTTTTGACCTCATGGGGTGTGAGGTTTTGGGATTCATCTACAATGAAAAACACCTTGGACAGGCTCCTCCCGCGTATGTACGCAAGCGGTGAAATAAGCAGCTTCTCATTCTTCAGCATTTCTTCAATACGAATGTATTCACGGCTGTTTGCCTTCAGGCTTCCCTTGATCACACTCAGATTGTCCATCAGGGGCAGCATGTAGGGAGCAAGTTTTTCTTTTATGTCTCCCGGGAGGAATCCCATTTCCTGATTTTTCAGGGGGATCACAGGCCTGGAAAGCAGGATCTGGTCAAAATCATCTTCCTGGGCAATAGCTGCTGCCAGTGCAAGAAGTGTCTTCCCCGTACCTGCTATCCCGGTCAGCGAGACAAGGCTGACAGAAGGATTGAGCAATGCGTCCAGGGCGAAGTTCTGTTCCGCATTGCGCGGACTGATCCCATAGGCCCTGTGGTTGGGAACGGGAACCAGGCGCTTTGAAGAGGCTTCGTACCGGGCAAGTGCAGACCCGTCTTTGTTCTTTAATATGTAATATTGATTGTTGTGGGCGCCTTTGACCTTAATATCCTTTACGCTCAATCCTTCAGGCGTCTGATACAATTTGGCCATTGCCTGGGGAGATACACGGTTCAGCTTGACTACACCTTTTGACAAACTGACAATACTCTCGTCCCGGACTTTGTCGGTAAGGTAATCCTGAGCCTCAATCCCGAGTGCCTTGGATTTGATACGCAGGTTAACGTCTTTTGTTATAAGGATCACCCTGCGGTCGGGGTTGTTTTCTTTCATGTACTGTGCCACTACCAGGATGCGGTGGTCCGGAGTGTCTTCGTAGAAAGAATCCTGCATCACATCCGGAAAAGGATGTCCCAGTTCCACTTTAAGGCGGCCCCTGTCCGGGCCCATGGCTATCCATCCGTTGAGCATTTTGTCTCCCAGTATTTTATCCAGTTCACGAGCGAATTCACGTGCATTGAAATTGATCTGGTCGTTGCCTTTTTTGAATTTGTCAAGCTCTTCCAGAACGATAATGGGGATGACAATGTCATTTTCCTGGAAATTGCTGAGTGCGTTGTGGTCGTGCAGCAGCACGTTGGTGTCCAATACGAAAATTTTGGGATTGTTTGACATTTTTTAAGATTTTAATCTTTAAAGATAGCAAATAATTTTGTCTAAATTCGCGCTGTTATGGAATACAAAGAGGCTGTTTCGTTTCTGATCTCGAATTTTCCCCAATACCAAAAGGTTGGGATCGAAGGGTATAAGCCGTATCCGGAAAGAATGCTTTCATTGATGGACTGGCTTGGAAATCCCCAGCAACAATATCCAAGCATTCACATTGCGGGAACCAACGGCAAGGGATCAACGGCCCATATGCTGGCGGCCGTACTTCAGAGTGCGGGGCTGCGTACGGGTTTGTACACATCGCCCCATTTGACTGATTTCAGAGAACGCATAAAAATAGACGGACAGATGATACCCGCTGCGGATGTGGCCGCTTTTATCAGTCTTTATGCACAAGAAAAAATGCCGGAAAACAAAGAAGAGCAGCCCTCATTCTTTGATTTGACAACTGCAATGGCATTCCATTACTTTGCCGGGCAAAAGGCAGATGTGGCCGTTATAGAGACCGGTCTGGGGGGGCGTCTCGATTCCACAAATATCCTGGAAGCGGATTCGGTGATCCTGTCCATAATAACCAATATCGGACTTGACCATTGTGATCTGCTGGGGAATACGCTGGAAGAGATCGCACAGGAAAAAGCCGGTATCATCAAAGCGGGTATTCCTGTAGTGGCCGGCGAGTATGATCCCGCGGCTTTTCCGGTGATTGCTTCCCGGGCAACAGAAAAAGGGGCTCCGTTATACCGTGCTTTTGAAAGGCCCCCGGTCCCGTACCGCCTGGAAGGGGATACCCTGTATCAGCAAAAAAACCTGAAAACCGTTCTGTGTGCAATTGATGTGCTCAGGGAACGGCGGCCCGACATGGCCCTTTTGCTGAATCCGGAGGCCGTAACGGCCGGGCTGGAGCATTTTGAATCCATGACAGGCTTACACGGCAGGTGGGAACGTCTTGCCTGCCGTCCCGCAGTGATCGCAGATACGGGACACAATGCACATGGCATGAAATATCTTAAACAACAGTTGTCCAGGGAATCATTCAGGGAGCTTTTCTTTGTGTTGGGTGTGGTACGGGGCAAAGATCTTGCCTCGATGGCCCCGCTCTTACCTGCCGATGCGTACTATTTCTTTACACAGGCAGCCATTCCCAGGGCACTTCCTTTCTCCGAACTGGCCTCCTGGGGCAGGGAGGCGGGTTTCCGGGGAGAAGCGGTTCCGACTGTGGGAGAGGCCTTTGAAAAAGCTTGCGGGGCTGCCTCTCCCGAAGATCTGATCCTGATAGGGGGGAGTACATTTACGGTCGCCGATGTGATGGAAAACTTTTTTTGCAGGGTAAAAAATTAAATTTATCTTTGCAGTCCGTTTGGGAGCTTAGCTCAGCTGGTTTAGAGCACCTGCCTTACAAGCAGGGGGTCACGAGTTCGAATCTCTTAGCTCCCACAAATGAAAACCCCTCAATTGCCGAGGGGTTTTTCTGTTTCTTCCCTGAGTATGCACTCTTTCCATCCCATACCGTTGATCAAACGCATCCAGTGCAGGGCTTCACGACGGGTCGAGAAACGTTGTGACACATAATAATAACGTCCGTCCCCTCCCTGAATGACCGAGATCCGGAGTACGGGTATTCTTTCTGTTAACCTGGAGAAGTGACGGCTCCCGGCATCAAGAGGCTCGTTCAACACAAGGAACTGCAGCCGGTAGCCTGTCGGTTCCGATATTTCCGGGGCAGGCACAGGTCTTGTTTCGGCGGGAATGACTACCGGTACGGCAACCGTGTCCGCGGGCGGGGTTACCGGTTTGACTGCCGGTTTGGCTACCGGT
>LFSY01000079.1:0-440 GCA_001512865.1 Rikenellaceae bacterium DTU002
ATGACCAAATACGCAGCCAACGCCATGCTGGCCACCCGCATCTCGTTCATGAACCAGATGGCGAACCTGTGCGAGAAAACGGGGGCCGATGTGAACCACGTGCGCGTGGGGATCGGCTCGGACACCCGCATAGGCCATAAATTCCTGTACGCCGGTCCCGGTTACGGAGGCAGCTGCTTCCCCAAGGATGTTAAAGCGCTCATTCGCATGGGACGTGAAAACGGGTACCCCATGGAACTCATAGAATCGGTGGACCGGGTGAACGAAGCGCAGAAAAAGGTGTTGTTCAACAAGCTGCACAATCATTTCGGCGGCACGCTCAAAGGCAAAACCATCGCCGTCTGGGGCCTGTCCTTCAAACCGCAGACCGACGACGTGCGGGAAGCGCCATCCCTGGTGCTGATCCGGAGCCTGCTGCAGGCCGGTTGCCGGGTACAGGC
>LFSY01000079.1:518-2216 GCA_001512865.1 Rikenellaceae bacterium DTU002
GCCTGGGACGTACTGCGCAAGATCATGCACACGCCCCTGGTGCTGGACGGACGCAATATTTACAACCCGCAGGAAGTCAGCGAGAAAGGGTTTGATTACCTGGGCATTGGGATAAGGACTTGAAGGAATAAGCAAACCCCGGATGCCGGTATGAGACCGGTATGAGATGTCGGAAACTGAGATGCCTCTGAACAAAATGACGGAACTTGAACACAAACGACTGATCGCCAAAAATACCGTTGCGCTTTACGTGCGTATGCTGGTACGGCTGGCCGTAACGTTGTACACCTCGCGGATCGTACTGGACGTGCTGGGCGTGGACGATTTCGCACTGTACGGGATCGTAGGCGGGATCGTCACCCTGTTCACCTTCCTGCAAACCGCCCTGAACGCTTCCACTCAGCGCTTTATGAGCGTGGAACTGGGACGCGGGGACTTGCCGAGACTGAAGCGCGTCTTTGACGTGAGCATGTCGCTTTACCTGTTGGTGGCGCTGATTGTTGTTGTAGTTGCCGAGACGCTCGGCCTGTGGTTCCTCAATACGCAACTGATCATCCCTCCGGAACGCATGAACGCGGTCAACTGGGTGTTCCAGTTCACCATCCTGATCACGTGTGTGAACATCATCCAGACACCTTACAACGCCAGCATCATAGCGCATGAAAAAATGTCCTTTTATGCCTGGATCAGTATTGCCGATGTGGTGCTCAAACTGGGCGCAGTGTTCCTGCTCATGGTATCGCCCGTGGACAAACTGGCATCTTACGCCGGGCTGCTGCTGGCAGTGTCGCTGGTAATCTTTTTCATTACGCGGGGGTATGCCCTGCGCAAATTCACGGTCTGCCGGTTCCGCCCTACCTGGGACAAATCGTTGTTCAAGGAAATGGCCGGATTTTCAGGATGGACATTGTGTGATTCCGGTGCCCAGCTGGCCGTAACCCAGGGTCGCGTGTTCCTGCTGAACCTCTTTACCCCGCTGGTTACCAATGCCGCCATGAGCATTGCCACACAGGTCAGTACGGCGGTGTACAATTTTGTAATCTACTTCCAGTCTTCGTTCAATCCCCAGATCACCAAAGCCTCGGCATCCGGCAATCAGAACTACCTGCAGGATCTGGTCAACCAGACTTCCAAGTTCTCCTACTACATGATCTATGCCCTTACGCTGCCCATTCTGCTGAACATGGAATTCATCCTGAACATCTGGCTGAAGGAAGTTCCTGAATATACTGTTGTTTTTTGCAGCATCACTTTATTGTACTACCTGGTGGAATCCCTGAGCGGTCCCCTGTGGATCACTACCTGGGCTGCCGGAAAAATACGCCGCTACCAGATCACGGTTTCGCTTATCCGCATCACTACCCTGCCGGCCACCTGGTTGCTTTTGAAATACGGCATGGAGCCATGGACCGTTCTGGTAGTCTGGGTACTTGTCAACGGAATTTGTTATCTTTTCAGATTGGTGTACGTTAACCGCCTATCCGGTATTCCTTTGCGAAGGTATGCCAAAGAAGTCCTGATGCCCGTAATCCTGATCTCGGCCCTGGCCGTTCCCCTGCCCCTCTGGATACACCGGTGGCTGGAAGGCTGGCCGGATCTGATCCTGACTACGTTCACAGCACTCCTGGCAACAGGTTTGCTCATTTGGTTTACCGGCCTGAAACGTACCGAGAAAAAACATATTAAGGAAGCCATAAA
>LFSY01000079.1:2296-3516 GCA_001512865.1 Rikenellaceae bacterium DTU002
GAACGCTGCCTGTACTCGGTATTGCGACAGAGCTACGACAATATCGAGATCATTCTGGTAGACGACCACGGAACGGACAACAGCATGGTGCTGGCCACCCGTCTGCTGGAAACACCTTCGGGCGAAAATGCCCAGCCGATCGCTTCAGCAGCGGAACACTCAGGCGAACCCCGGGCGGAACATAACAGCCAACCCCGGGCAGACCATAGCAGCCTATCCCGCGCGGACCATTCAGGCGAATCACGTGCGAACGTGCCCCGTTCCCTGCAGATCCTGCATCACACTGAAAACCGCGGCCTATCTGCAGCACGCAATACAGGTCTGGATGCTGCCACAGGTGATTACGTATTTTTCCTGGACAGCGATGACGAATTGCCGCCCCGGGCCATAGAAAACCTGGTGCGTACCGCCGGACTTTACAGCCATCCCCATCTGGTCTGCGGTTGTGTGGAAGTGCTCCCACATACCAACAACGCGCTCAATATCAACGAGAAACTTCCCGATTACATAGAAGGCAACGAAGACTCTTCCCGTGCCGTTCTCAGGCGTGACATTCCTGTCATGGCCTGCAACAAACTGGTCAGGCGTGAATTCCTTCTGGCCAATAAGCTCTATTTCAAAGAAGGACTCATACACGAAGACAATTTGTGGAGTTTCCAAATGGCCGGTCTCATTCACAATATAGCCATAACCCGTCATATCACTTACCTCTATCACCTGAACAAGCAAGGGCTGACCCTGGAGCGGGTCACGCCGCAACGTCTGGAAAGTATCAAAACCATTTTGACAACACAGATCGATATGCTGGCCCAGGAACGTCCCCTGCGCACCCTGCAACAGGCCTACATAATATTCACCGCCGCCTGGTTCCTGAACCTGCTGTTCGAACAGACGCATCAGGATAGTTATACCATGCAGCGATGGACGCGCATCCTCCTGAAACCGTTCAACCGGGAAATCCGTTACCATACCCTTACAAACCACCTGCTTTACCGGGCCATATACCTGCCCCCGGTGGTGCTGCGCACCGGGAGGAATCTCCGAGGTTCTGCGCCAAATTAACATGCAACAAATCACTATAATCTGTATACCAATATGTTACATTTTCCAGCTAAACAAAATGGCGCAGAACCTCGGAGATTCCTCCGCACCAAAACCCGCGCCCTTCCCACCCTGCTCCTGCTGCTGCTCTTCCTGACTCCCGCCCGTGCGGACGAAGG
>LFSY01000079.1:3590-10757 GCA_001512865.1 Rikenellaceae bacterium DTU002
GATGCGATAGTGCACTTCGGGGGCGGATGCACCGGGGAAGTCATCTCGGCAGAAGGGCTGCTGATCACCAACCACCATTGCGGTTACGGACAGATCCAGGCACACAGTACCGTGGAAAACGATTACCTGAAGGACGGTTTCTGGGCCCGGACACGACAAGAGGAACTGCCCAACAAAGGGCTGACGGTCACTTTCCTGCGGCGTATGGAAGATGTCACGGAACAGGTCCTGGAAGGAGTGAACGATCAAATGAGCGAAGTGGAACGTCAGGGTATCATTGAAGCCAACATCAAGGAGATCAGCCGGGAAACTCTGGGAGACAGGAACCCCGGATTTTACTCGGTCCGCATTACACCCGCGTACTACGGGAACCAATACTTCCTCTACCTGAACGAAATATTCAGGGATGTCCGCCTGGTAGGCGCCCCGCCCTCTTCCATCGGCAAATTCGGAGGCGACACCGACAACTGGATGTGGCCGCGCCATACGGGCGATTTCTCGCTTTTCCGCATCTATGCCAATAGCGACAACCAACCCGCAGAATACAGTCCGGATAACCTACCTTACCGTCCGCGCTACCACTTCACCATCTCGGCAAAAGGCGTGAAACAGGGAGATTTTACAATGGTTTACGGCTATCCCGGGCGTACCCGGCAATACGTGATCTCCCCCGAGGTAGACTACATTGCCAACCGCTCCAATCCGCAGAAAATCCACCTGCGCAGCCTCCGTCTGGACGTGATGAACCGCGAACAGGCCAAGGACCCGGCCGTGCGCATCCAGTATTCGAGCAAGAACGCCGGTGTTTCCAACGCCTGGAAAAAATGGCAGGGCGAAAGCCGTGGCATCCTGAACGCAGGCACCATCGCCAAAAAGCAAGAATTTGAGCGCCGTTTCCAGGAATGGGCCGAGACCTCAGACCGTCAGGAGTACATCACCCTGATCCCGCGCATGAAAGAACTTTACAGCCGGTTGGAACCTTTTCTGTTCGCCTCCGAGATGTATGCCGAGGCAGTCATGGCCGTAGAGTTGCTTCGTTTTGCCAACACTTTGGAAAGCACCGTGGAACGCAACGGAACTGCCCGGGCTGCCGAGGTCGCCGAGGGGTTCTTCAAGGACTACTACAAGCCCATAGATCGGGAGATCTTTGAACTGCTGTTTACCGAATTCTACCGCGTCATGGAACCTCTCGGCGACCTCCTCCCCGCCGATCCGGCCACGGGAGAGCCCATTCCGGCCGATGCCATCTACCCGCTGAGCTCCGATATTGCTCCGGGAGGAAGACCGTCCGGAACTACTCCTGAAGCTGTTTCACCCTATGAACCCGGACAGGACGTTCCGCTTCCCGGTGACGCCTCGCGTTTTGCTGTGCTCGCCGAATACCTTTACAGCAACTCGGCCCTGGCCGACCGCCAAAAGACCATGGACCTGCTGGCCAAAGACTCGGCAAGTGTTCTGGCACTCATTCGCCAGGATCCGGCTTTCCGTCTGGTCAGACCGTTTGTGCAGACAAACCGGGATAAGATCCAGCCGCGCATCCGGGATATCAACCGCGAACTGGACCTGCTGTACCGCAGCTGGATGCAGGCGATTATGGAATTTGACAGCGACCGTATCTTCTATCCCGATGCCAATTCCACCCTGCGTGTAACTTACGGAACCGTTCAGGGCTATAGTCCCGTGGATGCCGTCATGTACCTGCCTGTAAGCACAATAGAAGGCATCATGCAAAAAGACAATCCCGAAATTTTCGATTACGACATTCCCCAGTCCCTGCGGGACATTTACGCCGCCCGTGACTTCGGGCGCTGGGAAACAAACGGCACTGTACCTGTTTGTTTCATAGCCACTAACCATACCAGCGGGGGTAATTCAGGATCGCCCGTACTGAATGCGGACGGACACCTGTTGGGACTCAACTTTGACCGGGTGTGGGAAGGAACCATGAGCGACATTGAATTCGACCCCTCGGTTTGCCGCAATATCTCTGTGGATATCAGGTACGTTCTATTTGTGATAGACAAGATCGGGAACGCAAAATTTTTACTGGATGAATTGGATATTCGCGAATAATGTTTAATTTTGTTGACAGAAACCATTTTTTATTTAGACATCAATCTTAAAAACAATTATTATGGAAGCAATTATTACTTTATTAACAAATCTTTTTAACGAAATAGGTCTTTGGCTACAGCAATTTTTCACATGGCTGGAAGGATTTCTGACTTCTATGTAACTTGTAAAAATCGCTGCTTTTATGGATTTCGACAGTGTTTATACCTGGCTTTCTCTGATAATATCAGTTCTGACAGCCATAGTGGGAACTATTCAACTATTCTTCCCTCCAACTGAATAATAGATACAGCTGGTGAAATACAGAAGTTGTCTCTTAAGAGGCATCTTTTTGTTTTTTCTACTATATGTCATGTACTATGCAACTATTCGGACACTTATTACATCTTATCAAGGATTATAAACCTTTTTAAATATTTCAATAATGGATTTTGATAGTGTTTACACATGGCTGTCTTTGATCATATCAATTTTAACAGCAATTTTAGGCGTTATCGGGCTCTTTTTCCAGCCTGTTAAAGCGTGAAAAGAGAGCGAAAAAAAGAGGGTGTCTGAAAGTTTCAGACACCCTCTTTTTTAACAACTTATTGAGTTAATGCGCCACTTCCATTCAAATGCATATCCGGTTATTCTTCCGGATCGGGAGCGGGTGCCGGCTGGGCCGGACGTTCATTAGCAACAGCCACATTTATGGTTCTGCCCATATGTTCAGAGCCGTTTAATGCGTCAATGGCTGCAAGAGCCTCTTGGTCATTAGCCATCTCAACAAAACCGTAGCCGCGCGAGCGACGGGTTTCCTTGTTTAAGATAATGCGGGCCGAAAGTACTTCCCCGAAAGGAGCGAAGAGTTCGATCAAGTCTTCTTTTTTTGCCTTAAAGCTAAGGCTGGATACAAAAACGTTCATGTAGTTAGGGATGATTTGTTAGGTTAAATGTACCTCAAATATAACATTTTTTTTATTCCCCGCAACCCGAGCCCTCAAAACAATAGGTGCAGAGGTGTTCCCGGGGCAATCCTATGGAAGCAATCAGGTTATTGATCGTGTTGTATTTTAACGATGTAAAATTCATTTCCCGGCATATGCTCTCCACCATGGCCTTGTATTCCGGGGTTGTATGATCAATATAACGACACAGGTGCTTATTCCCCTCCGTTGTTGTTCCGGACGGCTGCGCGTGGATGTAGCGGCGCGTGATCAGCTCCATATCGGTACGGGTGGTCGTAAAATTCAGGTAGGGACATTTGTAAATCAGTGGCGGACACGAAATACGTACATGGATCTCCTTCACCCCGTGACGGTAGAAAACATCCACATTATTTTTAAGCTGCGTGCCCCGTACTATGGAATCGTCACAGCAAACCAGCCGCGCATCCCGCATCACATCGGCATTGGGCAACAGCTTCATCCTGGCTACCAGGGCCCTGCGTTCCTTATCGGTAGGCATAAAACTTCTGGGCCATGTAGGGGTGTATTTGGCTACCGCCTGCCGGTAAGGCACCCCCTTCCCCACCGCATATCCCATGGCCATCCCCGTCCCGCTGTCCGGAATGCTGCATACCGAGTCCACCTCCGTCTCATCTTCCCTGCCCATCCGAACCCCGTTGCGGAACCGCACCTCTTCCACATTGATTCCTTCATAGGCCGAGGTGGGAAACCCGTAGTAAACCCACAGGAACGCGCAGATCTGCAGCTGCTCCCGGGGCGGGAGCAGGGGGTGAATCTCCGAGATTCTGCGCCATTCCTGGTTTTGCTCAACGCTACGTGGTTGATTTTTAATGACTTGCGATTTTTCATCAGTGCAAGTGGCGCAGAATCTCGGAGATTCCTGCGCCAAAACTGCTTCCCCGGGGCCCAGAAATCCCACCAAATGCAGATCCAGGTTGGGAAAGCTGCAGCTTTCGCTCGCAAAGGCAATGGCCGTGATCTCCCCGGACGTCTCGGGGCAGTGGCCGTTTTTATAACGTACTCCAATCACTACGGGCGTGCGGCCGTATCGGTCCCGGGCTGCTATCATGCCTTCCTGCGTCAGAAGCAACATACTGCAACTGCCGCGCACTTTTTCCTGCACCAGGCGGATCCCCTCGGCAAAGTTCTGTCCCAATGTGATCAGGTGTCCCACCACCTCGGTAGGATTGATCTGCCCCGAGCTTAGTTCGGAAAAGTTAATTCCTCTTGAGATCAACTCGTTGCCCAGCTCATCCAGGTTGTTGATCTTCCCGACGGTCACAATGGCAAACGTTCCCAGGTGCGATCGCAAAACGATCGGCTGGGGATCGTAGTCACTGATCACTCCAATTCCTTTGTTGCCGGTAAATTCCTGCAACTCGTCCTCAAACTTGTTACGAAAATAGCTGTTCTCTATACGGTGAATGGTCCGTTTGATGATCCCCTGCTCGTTCATGGTAGCCAGCCCTGCCCTTTTGGTTCCCATATGTGAATGATAATCAGTTCCATAAAAAAGGGTGTTCGCACAGGGCGACTTTGAAACAATACCGAAAAAACCTCCCATAATGTCGGCGAAGTTAAGGAATCTCTGAGATTCTGCGCAATAAGAAATACAATATTCCCGCACCCATAAACATCAGCAACTGCCCTGCGGGACCGGGTTGAAACAGGATAGGTGTTCCGGGTAAATGTGCAAAAAAGGCTACCACAACGTCCAATGTCCCAGCCAGGTGATGAAGTCCCCCGGTGATGTGTTCTAAAGCGTTTTCCACCGGTACGGCAAGCGACCCTATGACGGTACCTGAAACGGCTGCACACGAGAGCAAAGAAAAGCTCCCCAGCAGAAGCAGGTAGGCCAGGAATGCATACAGGATCACGCCGCATAAGGGAACCACTACGAAATTACATAACAGACCGTAGAGTGGGATAACACCAAACATCCCTGCCGAGAGCCACAAAGTTCCTGCCTGGACTGCCAGTGAACAGCAAAACAGTTCCCACAGGTACTTCAAAATGACATTACGCGTACTCAGCAGGTTCCTGAACAACGGGAAGAAGAGCATCAGACCGAGAACGGCCGAAAATGATAGCTGAAAACCGGGATCAAACAGATTCACAGGTCGGAGGACCACCAGTATCAATGCCGTGATGCAGAGCACATTCAATCCGAATGTCCTGTGGCCACACATTTTGCCCACACCGTAAATGGAAAGCATCAGGGCCGCCCTTACCACGCTTGCGCTGAAACCGACAACGGCCGCATAGGTCCAGATCAGCAGCAACGCCGGGATATGTACCCACACCCCTCCCGATATGGAATAAATCCTGTATAAAGCCAGTTGCCGGGAACGCATTTCAAACGGGTTAGGAGGTCCGGCGGAGGCTGCCGTGGCTATGACTGTTGCTGTTGCTGTTGCTGTTGCTGTTGCTGTTGCTGTTGTTGTTGCTGCTGTTGCTGTGGCCAATGGCTTAGTTTGCTTCGCGGATGGGGACTTCCTGTAACGCCGTTCTTCCCGGATCCGGCGGGGCACCCCCAGTAACAGGACAAAGGACCCGTACAGCACCCCAACATGCAACCCGCTGACTGCCAGGATGTGGCCGGCGCCTGCCGCGGTAAAACGGTCTCGGATTTCCCGGCTGATCCCCGATCTGTCTCCCAGGCAGATCCCCGATAAAAGGGCGCCGGCCTCCCCTTTCCACCGCCCGGTCAGAGGCACACGCAAACGCCGTAGCCGGTCCGCGAGCGTCGGTCTTTCCCCGCCCCGCCGGTATTGGTACACATATGCCTGGCGGAAAAATCCCCGCCGGGCCATATATGTTGCATAATCATGCGCCGGGGCTTCTGTTGACGTCTGCGCCGGGGCTTCTGTCCGCATCTGCGCCGGGACTGTCTCCTGTTGCCGTTCAGCGCTTTGAATTGACCGGAAGGGATAGCTTCGGCAGCGGGTCATCAGGATGTCGCCCGGCCTCCAGGAGGAAGGTTCCCGGACAGGGTTACCGGATGATCCATTGGGGCCGGTACTGTCTGCCACGTATACAACCATGTTTTCACGGCCCTTGATGTGTTGATATCCGTCAGGGGAATACATGAACAGGGAACATTCCATCCGTTGGTATCGCTTTCCGGCTGCTGTCGTTATAACTGTCGGAAAATCAATGACCTTTAGACATATATACAGCTGTTCTCCTTCAGGAAGCACCGATCCCTCCGGCCCGCTTCCAAGCCAGCCGTTCCAGGCAGCCAGGCAGAAAAGAGAGATCAATCCCACCCGGTACAAAGAACGACCATACCGATACCGCAACTGGGTCCGGGAGATAAAACGCGGCACTAATACGACGGGCATGCCCGTACGGATGTGTTTGTACCCGCGGTCTTTTCTCAGAATCCACAGGCCGGCAAGAAACAGGATCACCGCCAGGAAGGTAATCCCAAACAGTACCGGCAAACCCCATTCAGTCCAGCCCGCCGGACCTTCCCCTGCCGCAGCCGNNCGGGCCTTCCCCTGCCGCAGCCGCAGCTACTGTCGTCACCAGGCTGTCCCCTGCCGCAGCTGTTTTCCCGGCCCCGGCCCCGGCCTCGGCAAAAACACTCCCAAATAGCTGCCCCCTCGAGGTACAATGCTCCCTGAAAAAAAGACCGCCCAGGGTGCCAAGAATGGTTGCGGCAGCGGGCGGGAACATTACTACATTTTTCCTCCTCCTCATGCTTGCAAGTCACGTATAGTTTCCGTATTTTTGCAGATTCTTATAACAAATCAAAACCAAATACCACCGGAAACCATCACAGTTACCTCAAAAATAACAAAAAAAACTTACTAAAACCAATCATGATCATTCTTGTTTTAAACTGCGGGAGTTCTTCCATCAAGTACAAGGTGCTGGATATGAAGACAGAGAAGGATTTCGCCGTCCTGGCAAAGGGCGTTGTGGAACGCATAGGCCAGGACATGGGTATTGTTACACATAAAAAGCTCATAGGCGACAAGGAAAAGTACAAAGTGGAACTTCCCGTACCCCACCATACGGTCGGCATCGCAGGTATTCTGAACCTGTTGACAGACAAAAAATGGGGCGTTCTGGAATCACTTACCCAGATCCAGGCAGTAGGTCACCGTGTGGCACAAGGTGGCAAGTATTACAAGGACAG